>DATLKH010000225.1:0-7450 GCA_035538475.1 Candidatus Dormiibacterota bacterium
AACGAGACGATGCCCGAGGATTCCTGCTCTGTCCGGGGCCAGGGTTCGACGACCTCACATCCATTCGCGGTGAGGCCTTCCGCCAGCCGCCTGCTCAAAGCGAGCACACGGCGCTCGATCACCTCCGGGCCGACCTCGAGGAGCAGTTCGACCGCCGCGCCCAGCGCCGCGGTGTCGAGCAGCGAGATCACCGATTCCTCGAAGCGTTGGGCGGTTGGAGCGAGCGTGAGGTCGTACTCGAAGTAGCGGTCGTGGCCGACCACCGAGAGCACACCGACGACGGCCGGTTTCAAGCGGTCGAGCAGCGCCGGGTGGCAGTAGCAAAATCCGATCCCGGCGGTGCCCATAAGCCATTTTCCGGAGCCCGCGGCGCAGAAATCGATGGGCATGCTCGAGAGCTCCAGCTTCAGGGCACCCGCGCTTTGCATCACGTCGACGGCGAAGACGATTCCGCGCCGGCGGCACTCCGCACCGATCGCCTCTATGTCCAAGCGATAGCCGTTCCAGAACTCGACATGGGACAGCGCAACGACGCGAGTGCGCTGATCGACCAGAGAGAAGATCGATTGGAGCGCGACCCGTCCGTCGCTCGTCTCCGCCTGGCGGTACTCGACACCCCGGTCGCGCAGCGCCATCCACGGGTACACGTTGGCCGGATATTCACCGACCGCGCCGACCACGTTTTCGCCTTCTTTCCAGTCGAGGCCGTGCGCAAGCAGGGACATGCCGTGCGCCGTGCTCCGGGTCAGAGCGATCGAATCCGCCGGCGCGCTGATCAGCCGCCCGACCAGCTCGCGAACGCGCTGGGCCTCGTCCTGTGCCCAGCGGTCGCGATAGGGCTGGCTGACCTGGGCTTCGAGCACGCGCTCGACCGCGGCGCGCACGCGCACTGACGTCGGCGCAACGCCGGCGTGATTCATGTGGATGTACTTCGCGGTCAGCGGAAACAAATCTTTGGCTTGGAGCGGATCCATCTACGCGCTCAGAAACTGCTCGAGCATCGGCTGCAAAGTGGAGATGTAGCTCGTCAAGACCGACCGGGCGGCGGCGAGCACCTCGCCATCGAGGCGGGCCGCCGGCATGGTTTCGTACAGTCGCGACCAGCCGCGATCCCAGGGCTCGAGCTCCGCACGAGCCAGGCTCGCTTTGACCTCGACCATGCGCGAGCGAAAAAACTCGAACGCCTCCTGATTGCGTTTGGCAGTCGATTCGAAATGCAGCCCGACCTCGAATCGCCCAGCGCCTGCGTGGTGCCAGGCCTCGTAATGAAACGCCGGCTCGCCGTAGTGGATTTTCATCAAGCGTCCCGGCCCTCGGCTTGTGGTGATATCGCGCAGGCCGACAGGCAAGCTGCGCTTCAGCTCTTTGCGCAGCTCGACGAAGAAATCACCGGGCGCGAAGACCACACCGCTCGCCAACTCGCCGAATATATTCCTGTGGCTTACATCCCGACGGTCGTCGAAAACGAAGGTGGAAACCGAGAGCGGACCTTCGACATCTACTCGAGACTGCTCAAGGACCGCATCATCCTCATCGGCCGCCCGATCGACGATGTCGTGGCCAACCTGGTCGTTGCGCAGCTCATCTACCTCGCCGCGGACGATTCGGAAAAAGAGATTCAGATCTACGTCAACTCGCCGGGCGGAGCGGTCACCGCGGGTCTCGCCATCTACGACACGATGCAGTACGTCCAGGCTCCGATCTCGACCGTTTGCATAGGTCGCGCGGCAAGTTTTGGAACAGTGATCTTGATGGCGGGCGCGAAAGGCAAACGCTTCTCACTGCCGAGCGCGACCATTCACATGCACCAGCCGCTGATCGGCGGTCGCGGGCTCCAGGGACAGGCCAGCGACCTCGACATTCACGCGCGCGAGATCGTGCGCATCCGCGGCGTGCTCAACGACTTGATCGTCAAGCACACCGGCCAGCCGCTTTCGCGGGTCGAGCGGGACACCGACCGCGACTTCTTCCTGAACCCGCAAGAAGCGAAGGACTACGGACTGATCGACGGGATCATCGAGCAGACGCGAGTGCCGGTTCACGCCGTCGGAGGCTGATCCGCGCCGAGAGCCACAGCATGGTGGGCACACCCACCACCGCCGGCACGGGCGCCGGCGTGACGGCCGCGATCACCGCGATCACGCTCAGCGCAAGCCACTCGGCCCACCTCGCCTCGCCCCAGATCGCCAGGCCGAGTGAGACCAGGATCAGATCGGCGGGCAGCGCGTGCGGCGAAACCAGCACGCCGCCGATCACCAGGATCGCGAGAGCCGGCTTGAGGTCAGTTTGTCGGCGCGCGGCGAGAGCGAGCGTGACGGCGAGTGCCAGCAAGGACAGCGCGGCCACGGCGTACGGATAGGTCGCCTCGGGAAATGCAGTCCCGAAGTGCGCCAGGTCGACTTCTCGGCTGCCCGGAGCCACTGTCGTATGGAGGGCCGGCAGCCAGTCGAGCACCCAGCGCGGGTTCAACACGAGCGTGGCCGCCAGCAGCACGATGCCGGAAGTAGCCCATCCGGCCAGAACCCGCCACCGCAGGGTCAGCAGAGCGGCAGCGCCGAGGGGAAGGACCAGCTGCGGCTTGACCAGGGTCAGGCCCAGGGCGAGACCCGCGAGGTATGGCCGCGACCACAGCGCGATCGCCGCGCCGATTCCCAAGGCGACGATGCCGTCCAGCTGCGCGTTGAGCATCAGCAGCGCCGTCGGCACTCCGGCGAACGCGGGCAGGATCGCGTCCGGTGGCCGCGGCCGGACCGACAGGTAAAGGGCGGCGATCAAGCACGCGAGCTCGGCGAGGACCCAGAGCCGGCCACCGAGATTCGGTCCGAGGAGATCGAAGGGCACCGCGATCAGGGCCACCCAGGCCGGTGCGAGGAACGGCAGGATTCCATGAATGCTCAAACCGACGAGCGAGCGTCCACCTGTCACCTGCAGCTGCACGGTGCGCTGGACATCGAAGTCGTAGAGGTGAGAGGGGTCGTGGACGATCAGGCGGGCGCCGGTCGCAAACGCCGGCCAGTCCGAGTTGATGACGTCGTCGATGGGCAGGAGCGGGTACAGCACGAACGCGAGGCTCACGCCCAGCAGGGCCACCTTGCCTCGCCACCCCCAGCGATTCACTAGATGTCGATCGACATTCCGTCGACCGCTGCCCGGACGTCCACACCGAGGCGCTGGCTCATGTCGGCGGCGATGCGCTGCGGGTTGGCCCGCCACACCGTGGTTCCGTAATGAGTCAGAAACGCGATCTGAGGCCGGGCATCGCGAATGATTCGTTCAGCGTCGTCGACGCACAGGTGCGGAAGAAAAGGCCGGCAATCCAGGAGCACCGTGTGGATGACCATCACGTCGGCTTTGTGCTGTTCCGCGATTTCGTCGTAGTACTTCGAATCGGTCACCCATCCGAGGCGGTCGCCGAATCGAAAACCAAAAGTCTCCACTTGATGGACGTGGCGTGGCGTAGTCGTGAAAGCCAGGCCGTTGACGGAGTACGCCGTCTCGGGCTGCAGGCGGACGATCTCTTCGGGAAAGCGCCGTATGTACTTGAAGATGACCGGGTCATCGTCGAGCGCATCCGGCGGGCAGAAAACACGGCCGCGATGCTGAAAACCGCCATCCGTCATGGCTTCGATCATCACGTTGACGTCGCCGACGTGGTCGAGGTGCCGGTGGCTGACCACGATCGCGTCGAGCGTGGTGAGGTCGATCTCCTTTCGCGCGTACTGCACGATTGCCCCCGGGCCGGGATCGAGGCTCAGGCGAGCGCCCTCTCCTTCGATCAACAATCCTCCCGACGCCGCGATCTGCTTGGCGACCATGAAGCGCGCCCCGGCGGTGCCCATGAAGGTCAGCCTCACGTTTCTGCGACCTCACTCAAGGGCACTTCAGCCTTTTCGCCGAAGTAGCGGTCATACAGCTCTGCGACGCGCTCCAGCGTATCGATCTCCTCGACCGGCTTGTCATCGCGAATGCGCACGATGCGGGGAAAACGCAGGGCGTATCCGCTCAGGTGACGTCCCGAATGTTGAATCGAGTCGAACGCGACCTCGAGCACGACCTCAGGGCGAACCATGCGCACGTGGCCCACGTCCTGGATCGTGATCTCCAGGAAGTGCTTGGTGAAGGCAGCGATCTCTGCATCTGTGAGTCCGCTGTACGCCTTGCCGACGTTGACCAGACGACCTGCCCGCTCATCCTTGACTGCAAACGTGTAGTCCGAGAGCACGCCGCGACGTTTGCCGTGACCCCACTCCACCGCGGTGACGACGACATCGAGGGTTGCGAGCGGGCGTTTCAGCTTGAGCCACGCGAGTCCGCGCCGCCCGGGCGTGTATGGGCTGAGCGGATCCTTGACCATCAGCCCTTCGTTCCCGCGCTCGCGGGTCTCCGCGAAGATGCGATCGAGATGCTGCGGATCCATTGCCTCTTCGAGTCGAGCGATCAAGAAGGGAGCCTCGAGGCCCAACCCTTCGAGCAACCTGCGCCGGTCGCGAAGCGGCTCATCGAGGAGCGTCCGCCCATCCAGCCAGAGCAGGTCGAAGACGACGAGCACGACCGGCACCTGCCGCTTCAGCTCCGGATCGACCACTTTGCGTCCAAGCCGGCGCTGAAGCTCGAAGAAGCGGAGGACGCGTCCATCGCGGTGTGCCAGCACCTCACCATCGAAGAGGACGTCGTGGCCGATGGACGCGGCGGTTTCGGTCAGCTCAGGAAATGCGCCGGTGGTCTCCTTGAGGTCGCGCGAGAAGAGCTCGACGTGCGGGCCTTCGCGATGCAGCTGGCAGCGCACGCCGTCGTACTTCTCTTCGGTCCAGACCGTCCCCGCTCCCATGCGCTCGAACGCCTCGCTGGCGGTCTCGACAGGGCTGGCGAGCATGAAGCGGACAGGTTGAAACAGGGTGATCGTGCTCGCTTCGAATTCGCCGTGCTTGCAGCGCACCGCCGTTTCGCCGATGTCGCCGGTGATCAGGTGCACGCGCTTGACCATCGTGATCGGCACGCTGAAGGCTTCGGCGATCGCCGCCTCGACGAGTCCTTCGCTGAGTCCGATGCGAAGCTCGCCTGAAATGATCTTGATGAAGAAGCGCGCAGCCTCCGGATCGAGACGGCGCAGCAAGGCTTCGAGCGGTGCGGCCTTGGCGGCACCCTTGGCTGCGCGAATCGACTCCAGGGTCTCTTCGACGTCGTGGAGGCTGACGGGCTCGGGCTGCGTGCTGCCGTCGAGCGCCTCGCCCGCCCAGTCTCCGAGATCCGAGTGCTTGCGAAAGATGAGACCGAGCTCCTCGTCGTTGCGGCGTGAGAGGGAGGAGATGACCTTGTTGACGGTCGACCATCCCATGCCCAGCGTTCGCCGCTGCGAAGGCGGGAAGGTCCGGCCGCTCATGTACACTGCGGCCCGGCGCACGTCGGCGTCGTCCAGAGTCCGGAAATAACCCGCTAGCGTGCGAGTTTTTTCGAGTGTCGCCGGCGTTGCGCCAACTGCCGCGCCGGCTCGGGCGAATTCAAGCAAGACGACCTATCGTAGTTCGCCGTGCGCAGGTGCCCGTATCTGGAGGAGCTGGTCAAAGAGCGGCGTGGTCCGCTGCGCGTTTACAAGTTCGATTGCCACGTCGATCACCGCTCCAAGCGCAAATACGCCGTAACCGACAGCCCACCCATCTGCGTTCGGAATTTCGAGGACTGTCCGCTTTACCAGGCTGAAAAACGGCGCGAGGACCGCACAATAACGCGTTACACAGACTGAATCTCTAGAAGCCCACTACCCGCCACACAACATGAACTGCGCTGTTTGCTCCGCCCCGGCGCTTGCCATCGACGACGCGTGCGTCTTCTGCCACGCGCCTTTGACCGAGCGCGACCAACCGGACGAGCTCCTCGATTACCTGGTCGAACGTCTTCCCATCGCGCAGGCCAAGCGCGGCCATATGAATCGCGGTCCCATCACCGAGCTTTCGATCGACATCGACGGGCGCAGCTTTCGCGCGAGGATCAAGAGCGAATCGCTGGAGCTGGCACCGGCTGTCGACCTCGCCGCATGGGTCGATCTGCTGCTCACCAAGCTCAGCGACGCGGCGGCGGCCGATCATGATCTGCGCCGAGCTGTGCTGCGTTCCGGCTGGGCGCTTCGCTAGAGAGCCAGCGCCAGCTGCTCGTTGGCTTCCAGCGCCCACGCGCGAATTCCGCGCCGGCGGAGCGTGCGCGCAAAGTCTTCGGTAAATCCGTGCACCGTGTAGACCTGGTCGGCGCCTGAGCGCTCGACGACGTCAAGCAGCTCATCGAAGTCGCAGTGATCGGAAAGATCGAAGGTAGCGTCCGCACCGAATAGTCGCGCGAAGTCCGGATCCCTCGCCCAACCTGAAACCAGCGCGGTGCGGTAGCGACCGAGCCGGCGGATTTCATCCTTGCCCACAGGAGGCGCGATCACAACACGTCCCGAAACCGGTTCACCGTCGAGCTTGATCCAGTCCGGAAGCGTGCGACCCGCGGCGGCGTAGTCGCGCGCGGCCGGAACGCAGCGTCTCTCCAGCGCGAACGTGAATCCGTACGGCGCCAGCATCTGCATCACCTCTTGGGTCTTGCCCAACGCATGACACAGCAAGACGGGCACGGTCCGGGCGTCCAGAGCGCGCCGGCACCACATCGCGATCATCTCGATCGTCGAGTCGGGATCGCCGAACCGGAAATGAGGTCGCGCGTAGGTGGTCTCGACGATCAGCACGTCCGCTTTCGGCACGAATGTATCGGCCGCTCGCGACGGCTGCCGCAATTTGATGTCCCCCGTGTAGAGCAGAGACTCGCCGTTGTACTCGAAGTGCAGCTGGGCCGAGCCGAGCATGTGGCCCGCTGGATACAACGTCACGGTTCCGCCGTCACGCACCATCGGCTCGCGATAACCGAGCATCCGCCAGCCGCGAGGTCTCCGTTGCTCAGGAATCAGAGCCAGCGTCTGCGGCGTCAGCAGCGCTTCTTTGTGTCGACGCGCGTGGTCGGTATGCGCGTGGGATATGAATGCGAAGCTGCGCACGACCAGTGGATCCAGCCACAGGCGGTGGCCGGGAAGGGCTACACCGTGATCCCAAACGACCTCCCGAGTCACGGGGAAATGACGTCTCCTTTCGTGAAGAGGCCGGCCGGCACCTGCACGCCAACCGCGGCGTACGCCTCCGCTGGAATGCCTATGTCCACCACGATCACCTTGCCCGGAAGTTTCTCAAGTCCTCGCTTCGGCAGTCCAAGCGTGACGGTGGTCGAAGTCCGCACAGTCGGAGAGTAGGCGACCCCGGATTCGGCGTCGAGGCCCGAAGGTACATCGACTGCGATCACAGGCTTCCCCGAGGCGTTGAGACGCTCGATCCACTCGGCGAAGCGACCTTCCGGCGCTCGCGAGAGACCGGTCCCGAAGATGGCATCGACGATCACGTCCGCGGCGTGAATCTCGAGCTCCGTGGAGATT
>DATLKH010000226.1:0-4181 GCA_035538475.1 Candidatus Dormiibacterota bacterium
GCCGCCGCGTTGATCTGGTTCTTCAACGCGGTCGCGGCTTGCGCTGGATGGTCCGCGTAGATCACCGAGCGGCTGGCAGCGACCAGACACGACGCGAAGTCACCATTCCATGCGGCTCGCACGGCGGCATCGACGTCGCCGCCTTGCGCGCCGGCTCCCGGCAGCAGGAACGGAAGTTTCGTCAAGCTCCGAATCTCGGCCACCTGGGCGGGCGCGGTCGCACCGACGACCAGCGCCACGTTTTGGTGCTGGTTCAAGCGCTCCGCCAATTCGGCGACGTGCTGGTAGATCGGCTTTCCGCCGCTCCCGAGGTGCTGCAGGTCGCGAGCGCCCGGATTCGACGTGCGGCACAGGATGTACACGCCGCGATCGGCATATCGCGTGAACTGCTCGAGGGAGTCGCTGCCCAGGTAAGGGCTCACGGTGGCCGCGTCCATGGCGAGCACTTCAAACACCGCTCGTGCGTATGCCCTCATGGTGTTGTCCATGTCGCCGCGCTTGGCGTCGAGGAGAAAAGGCGTGCCGGGGGCTTCGTCTCGCAATTGCATCAACGCCGACCATCCATCCGGGCCGTACTGCTCCCAGAAAGCGCTGTTGGGCTTGAAGCAGCACACGTGCTCCTCCGTTTGGTGGATCACTTCACGGAAGTGCCGCAGCGCGCCGGCGATGCCGCCCTCGATCCGGTCCGGGTCAGGATCGAGACCGACGCACAGCATCGTCTGGCGCTCAGCCGCGATCGCGCGGAGACGTTCGAAGTAGCTCAAGCAGTTCCAAATGGTAGATAGGGCGTCATCGGCATCGCGTCCGGGGCGATGAGCCTCCTGCCGAAATCACCGGATGGTCGCGCCTATCCGAGGCCTTTTCCAGGGTCTGAACGGAGAATTCACGGATAGTCGCGACCATCCCAGAGGTGGGGCCGTTCTCGCACCCAGCGACAATTGAAGCGTGAGGATCGCTCTCGCTCAGATCAACCCGACCGTCGGCGACCTGACCGGAAACGCCCGGTTGATCGTCGAATGGATTGAGCGGGCACGCGCGGCCGGTGCGGATGTGGTCGCCTTCCCGGAGCTGGCCATCACCGGTTATCCGCCCGAAGACCTCGTCCTGAAACCATCCTTCGTGCGTGACAACAAGCACCAGCTCGCCAGGATCGCTGAATCGGCGCGCGGCGTTTCAGTCGTGGTTGGGTTCGTCGACGAAGAAGGTGACATCTTCAACGCCGCGGCCTTGCTGCACGACGGCCAGATCAAGGCCATCTACCGCAAAGTCTTCCTGCCGAACTACGGGGTGTTCGACGAGAAGCGCTACTTCGAGCCTGGCCACCTGTGCCCGATCATCGAGCTCGACGGCGTGCGGATCGGGATCTCGGTCTGCGAAGACTGCTGGTTTCCCGCCGGACCGATGGCGTGGGAGGCACATCAAGGCGCGCAGGTCCTGATCAACATCAACGGATCGCCTTACCACTACGGCAAACGCGCTCCCCGCGAAGCGATGGTGGGCGGGCGCGCGGCCGACTACGGAGCATTCGTGGCCTGGGTCAACACCGTCGGCGGACAGGACGAGCTGGTCTTCGACGGCAACAGCGTCGTGTTCGATCCATACGGGCGCCTGATCGCACGCGCGGCATCGTTTGCTCCCGAGCTATTGGTCTGCGACGTCGATGCCAGCGTCGCGGTTCATCCCCGGCCGGTCGAGAACATCCGTCGGGAGGCCGACGCCGCGGAGCGACTTCACCTGGAGGTCAGCGAGGTTCTGGTCCGACCCGACGGCGGCGCGAAACCAAAGCCCGCGATCGAAAAGCGCATCGCCGAGCCGCTCGAAGGTGCAGCCGAGATCTACGCCGCCGTCGTCCTGGCCACGCACGACTACATTCGCAAGCAGGGCTACGAGAAAGTCAGCATCGGCCTGTCAGGGGGCGTCGATTCAGCCCTGACCGCCGCCGTGGCCTGCGATGCGTTGGGCGCGCAAAACGTGATCGGCGTGCGCATGCCCTCGCGCCATACGTCAAACGAAAGCCTTGAGGACGCCGAAACCCTGGCTGAAAACCTCGGCATGCAGTTGATGGATTTTCCGATCGAGCCGCCCCACAAAGCCTTTGAGGAGATCCTCGCCGGCACGTTCCAAGGCACCCAACCCGGGATCGCTGAAGAAAACCTTCAGCCGAGAATCCGCGCCACCATCCTGCACGCGCTTTCCAACAAGTTCGGCTACATCGTGCTCAGCACCGGCAACAAGTCGGAGATCGCGACCGGTTACACCACGCTTTACGGAGACCTGGCCGGCGGCTATGCGGTCCTGAAGGACATCACCAAGACGACGGTCTATGACCTGTGTCGCTACCGCAACTCGATCGGACCTGTGATCCCCGAGCGGATCATCACCAAGCCGCCATCGGCCGAGCTGAAGCCCGGACAGCAGGACACGGACAGCTTGCCTCCGTACTCAGTGCTCGACCCGATCCTCATCGGCTACGTGGAGGACGACCTGAGCCCCGAGGAGCTCGTCGCGGCCGGCCACAACCCGGAGACGGTGGCGCGGGTCATCCAGCTAGTCGACCGCAGCGAGTACAAGCGCAGGCAGGCGCCTCCAGGGGTCAAGATCACGGAGCGCGCCTTCGGCCGCGACCGGCGGATGCCGATCACCAACCGCTATGCGCCAGATGGCGCGCGGCGCCCCTCGCCCGGGTAGTGCCGCCGGGCATAATTCACGTCGATCTCTCGTATAGATAGGAGCTATGGCGGCAACCTTTGACGTGGTCGTGATTGGCGGTGGGCCGGGCGGCTACGTCGCCGCACTTCGGGCCGCTCAGCTCGGCGCCAAAACTGCGGTGATCGAGAAAGACCGGATGGGCGGCACGTGCCTGGTCCGCGGATGCATCCCGACCAAGGCCTTGCTGCAGTCGTCCGAGCTCTACACGCAGGTCAAGGCCGGGGAGGCCTTCGGGCTGGTGACGGACAACCTCGGCTTTGACTGGACGGCGGCTCAGAAGCGAAAGACAGCCGTGGTCGACCAGCTCGTCAAAGGCGTCGAGGGCTTGCTCAAAGCGGGCGGGGTCGCCTCCTATAAGGGCTCGGCCCGGCTGGCCGGCAAAGGAATCGTCGCCGTCGGCGACGAGCAGATCCAGTCCAAGGACATAGTCATAGCGACGGGCTCGGCGGTCGCCCGGATTCCGCTACCCGGCGCCGAGCTCACGATCGACTCGGATCAAATCCTGGAGCTCAAGGAGATTCCGCGCCGCCTCGCCGTGATCGGCGGGGGCGTGGTGGGCATGGAGTTCGCCGCCATGTTTGCCGCCCTGGGGAGCAAGGTCACGGTGCTCGAGATGCTTCCCCAGGTGCTGGCGATGGTCGACTCCGATCTGGTCGCCGCGTACTCGAAGCACCTGGCCGGTCTCGGTGGCGAGATCCACACCGACAGCAAGGTGTCCGAAGTCGTCAAGCAGAACGGTGCGCTCCAGGTTCGGTTTTCGACCGGTGGTGAAGGCGGGGCGGTGGATGCAGACCAGGTTCTGCTCGCCGTCGGTAGAGTGCCCTACACCCAAGGGCTGGACGCGGAAAAGGCCGGCGTGAAGCTCGAGCGTGGCCGTGTGGTGGTCGACAAGGACCTTCACACCGACGCCGACGGGATCTGGGCGATCGGCGATGTGATCGGCGGCATCATGCTCGCCCACGTCGCGTCATATGAAGGTGTGTGCGCGGTCGAGAGCATCGCCGGGGATTCGCGCACGCCCGACTATCACGCGGTTCCGAACTGTGTTTACACGGATCCCGAAATCGCACACGTCGGTTTGGGAGAAAAAGATGCGAAGGACAAAGGCCTGAACGTCAAGGTCGGTCGCTTCCCCTTCGCAGCGTCTGGGCGCGCGCTTTCGCTGGGCCAGTCGGAGGGATTCACCAAGGTCATCGCCGACGCCGAGTCGGGCAAGCTGCTCGGGGCTCACATCATCGGTCCGCGAGCGACGGACTTGATCGCCGAGGCCACGCTCGCGATTCAAAACGGTCTGACGATGGAGCAGTTGGACCTCACCATCCACGCGCACCCGACGCTGCCCGAGTCGTTGATGGAAGCGGCCTTGGCGGCACAGGGCCGCGCTATTCACATCGCCAACAGAAAATCGGCGGGCCCCACCCCAACTCTCCCCGCACAGCGGGGAGGGGAGACGGCACGCGCCACCGGTGGCG
>DATLKH010000227.1:0-2178 GCA_035538475.1 Candidatus Dormiibacterota bacterium
ATGCCAGCAATCCTTGCTCCGAGTACATGTTCCTGGACGACACCGCGTGCAACCTGGCGTCACTGAATCTGATGAAGTTCGTTACCAGCAGCGGGCAATTCGACGTGCTGGCCTTTAAGCACGCGGTGGATGTGACTATCACCGCGCAGGAAATCTTGGTGGACAACGCCAGCTATCCCACCCCCAAAATTGCCGAGAACTCGCACAATTTCCGCCCGCTCGGGCTCGGTTACGCCAACCTCGGCGCACTCCTGATGTCCATGGCGCTGCCTTACGACTCTCGGGAAGGGCGCGACATGGCCGGCGCCGTCACCGCGTTGATGTGCGGCGAAGCTTACGCGCAGTCCGCACGCATTGCCGAGCGCATGGGCGCATTCCCCGGCTACGAAGCGAACCGTGAACCGATGCTCGAGGTCATTCGCATGCATCGCGAAGCCACTCGCGGCATCCAGCCAGAGCATGTGCAGCCGGAATAGTTCCTGGCCGCTCAGGAATCGTGGGACACCGCGCTAGATCACGGCGAGAAGTTTGGCTTCAAGAATTCTCAGGTCACCGTGCTCGCGCCCACCGGCACGATCGGCTTCATGATGGATTGCGACACCACCGGCATCGAGCCGGACCTGGCACTGGTGAAGTATAAAAAGCTGGTCGGCGGCGGGCTGATCAAAATCGTCAACAACACCCCGCCGCAGGCGCTGATGAAGCTCGGCTACACGCCCGAGCAATCCAGCGAAATCGTTTCTTACATCGACAAGAAAGGAAAAATCGAAGGCGCTCCGTATCTGAAAGAGGAGCACTTGCCGGTGTTCGATTGCTCGCTTGCACCACTGGGGGGCGGGCGGTCGATCAGTTGGACTGGCCACGTGAAGATGATGGCCGCGGCCCAGCCGTTCCTCTCCGGCGCGATTTCAAAGACCATCAACATGCCCGAGGAGTCCACCGTCGAAGACATCTCGAACGCTTATATCGAATCGTGGCGGCTAGGGCTAAAGGCGGTGGCCATCTACCGCGACAATTCGAAGCGTTCGCAACCGCTCAGCGCGGCGAAAGACACCAAGAAGGAAGATAAGAAGGCCGAACCAACGCCTGCGCCGGGAGCTGCTGAGCCCCTGCAGCGCGAACTCTTTGCGCGTGCCCAGCGCGAAAAAATGCCCCTCGAGCGCGCTTCGGTAACACACAAATTCAGCGTGGGTGGCCACGAAGGCTACATCACCGTCGGGATGTACGAAGACGGGCGGCCCGGCGAAGTATTCATCAAAATGGCCAAGGAAGGTTCCACGCTCTCCGGCGTGATGGACGGCCTCGCGCTGACCATCTCTCTTGGGTTGCAGTACGGTGTGCCGCTAAAGGTGTTCGCAGACAAGCTGCTCAATACGCGCTTTGAGCCTTCCGGCATCACCGCGAATCCAAACATCCGTTTCGTTTCCTCGGTTCTGGATTACATCGCGCGCTGGCTCGGCGGACGCTTTATTTCACCCGACTACTTGAAACTCAATGGCGGCGCGACTCACACGGAGAATTCCGGGCCTGCTGTTCCTGCTCCGGCGGTTCTCTCTCCGCTCGCAGCTCCTCGTCGGTAGGCGGCGCGAGGCGAATCATCTCGAGCTTCGCGTCGGCTGTCGGGATGGCCATCGCTGTCCTCCTAATTCGTGGTCACGCCCGCGGCCAGGCGCTGGGCGTCGGTCGTGCCTGCGGCGGACTCGAGGATCCCGAGGCCGTGCGCGTCGATCCCGAACTGCATCCCGGGCGGGATCACCGCGGTCGTCAGCGGGGCCTGGATGATCGCGGGACCGAGCAGCCGATTGCCGGGTCTCAGGCGCGCGAACTCATACACCGGCGTCTCGGCAAAGCCGCCCACCGTCGGCCAGTAGGCCTCGCGGCTCCCGGCCAGCGCCGCCGACGCATCGTCGCCGGCCGACTCGAACTGGGGGAGCTCGACCGACCGGCCCGGGATCGCCACGCGCAGCACGAACGTGTCGATGTACACCCCACCGGGGACGTTCACCGCGAGCGGGCTGAACGCCTCGCTGAACTCCTGCTCGAACCGGCGATACACCTGCATCACGTCGTCGCTCGACTCGATGAACAACAGCGGGCTCGAGGCCCGCTTGGAGTTGATCTGCCCGCCGTAGAGGGCGTCGATCTCGAGGCTGACCGTCGCGTCGGCCCAATCGAGCC
>DATLKH010000228.1:0-3614 GCA_035538475.1 Candidatus Dormiibacterota bacterium
CGACGCGCGCGCCGCGCTCGAGGAATACCTCAGCACGCGGGATGATGCCTGCATGGCACTCTTCATCAACTTCGATCGCTCGATCACCGACGACCGCAAGCGGCGCCTAACCGCTGCCGGTGCGCGCTACATCGTCAAGCAGATCCGGCAGCAGGTCGGCGCGTGGTCATTCAAGTCGCCGCATGTCGCTCGCCACACGGCCGCGACCACGCTGCTAGAAGTGACCGGAGGCGATGTGCGTTTGGTGCAGGAAGTGTTGGGACACGCCAACCTCGCCACGCTTCAGGGCTATACGAGGATCGTCGACAGCCGCAAGCAGGATGCCTACCGGCTTTATCAGCAGTTTCTGGACGAAAAGAAAAAATCGACCCGCACCTGACGCCAATGAGAGTCAGGGACGATCCGCTCGATCCCGACCCAGGATTCGCGGATCTCTACGCCTCCTTGCCCGAGCTGGACGACCTGTGGCCCTGGCTCGACTGGTGCGCGGAATCCGAGCCGCCGGTGCTCTATCTCGGCATCGGAGCCGGAAGGATCGCCGCGCCCGTTCATCGCGCAGGCATCGAAATCGTCGGTGTCGATGCGCATCCCGGAATGCTCGAGCACGCGCGCAGGCGAATCCCCGGAATCGAATGCCACCAGGTACTGATCGAGAGTCTGGAGGTGGGCCGGCAGTTTGATCTGGTGATCGGCCCGTCGAGCATCCTCGAATCCGATACGAACCTCGCTGCAGCGGCCCGACACGTGCGCCCCGGAGGTCGGATCGGAATGGAGCTGATGAACCCTCACTGGCTGACGACTACCGCCCACGAGGGAGTGCGGATCGATCGCACGACCATGGAAGTCGACTACCGGCTGCCGGATGGCTCGGTCGTCGTTCAAATCGTCGAGGATTGGCGGCCGGGTCCGGCTCCAGAAGACGCGGGGAATCGAATGAAACGGTTCGGATTGGATCTGTTGTGGCTGGGTGGGCGGCCCGATGCACCGCTGTCCAGGAGCCCGATCTACTACGTGCTCGCCGGCTTGCCGATCTCCAACACCGCGGCCCCGCGCACGTCGCCTGCCCGCAATCGAGACAGCGCCTCGTTGGCCTGAGCCAGCGGAAACATTTCGACTTCGGTGTGAATCGGAATTTCCGGCGCGAGCTTCAGGAACTCCACGCCGTCGGCGTGCGTGAGGTTCGCGACTGAGCGGAGCACGCGCTCGCCCCACAGCAATGAATAAGGAAAGCTCGGGATATCGGTCATGTGAATGCCGGCGCAAACCACAACCCCGCCTTTGCGCACCATCCGCAGCGCGGTGGGGATGAGTTCACCAGCTGGGGCGAAGATGATCGCCGCGTCCAGTTCCTCCGGCGGGTTTTGATCCGTCGACCCCGCCCACACCGCGCCCATCGTGCGCGCAAACTCCTGCGCCCTTTCGTCGCCCGGACGCGTGAGCGCGAAGACCCGCTGGCCTCGATACGCCGCGACCTGGGTCACGATGTGCGCGGAAGCACCAAAGCCGAAGACGCCGAGACGCGACGCGTCGCCCGCCATTCTCAATGACCGGTAGCCGATCAGCCCTGCGCACAGCAATGGTGCAACGTGGAGATCGCCGTAGCCGTCGGGGAGGGCAAGGCAGGCGCGCTCATCGGCTGCCATGTACGACGCAAAGCCACCGTCGAGCGTGTACCCGGTGAACAGCGCGTGGTCGCAGAGGTTCTCGTGCCCCTCGCGACAGTAGACGCACGTTCGATCCCACCATCCGAGCCACGGCACACCAACCCTGGTTCCTTCCCGAATCTCTTGAACTTCAGCGCCGACAGCAGCGGCGCGACCTACCACCTGGTGGCCGCAAATCAGAGGCAGCTTGGGGTCCCGCAGCTCGCCATCTACGACGTGCAGATCGGTGCGACACAGACCGCAGACGCTGACCTCGATCAAGACCTGGTGCGGCGAAGGCTTCGGCTCGGCCACTTGCTCGTGCGACAGCGGTGCGCGCTGCCGGTGCAGGACCATCGCGTCCAAGGCGAAACCGATCCTACGCCCGACCGTAACGCGCCGATCGGCCTGGCGTTCAACCGAACATGAGAGCAAGGCACGCGCTGTTCGCCGGCTTCGGACTGGGCGGCCTTGTCGTGCTTGTGGCCGTGGTTCTGCTCGGCGGTAACGGCGTGATTTCACTCACGAAAGCATTGAGACCGACCCCGACCAGCTCACCGGAATCCTCTCCATCGCCAAGTCCGGCTCCAACACCGGCGACGTCTATCGAGGCGGGCCCCGGCCCCAGGGCCGGCGCGGTGTTCGTTTTCGACCCCGAGAACCACGGCGTGATTCTCTTCGGCGGTTCGAAGGTGGTCCCCCAGCCAGATGGCACCAACCCGTCGGTGACGCTGGACGACACCTGGCTGTGGAACGGCAAGTCGTGGAGAAAGCTAGACGTTCAGGGTCCGCCGGCGCGCAGCGCTGCAGTCGCGGCTTACGACTCGGCCCGCCACGTCATCGTGGTCTTCGGCGGATCGGGTCCAACCGGCGCCGGACAGGCTCGCTTGCTACAGGACACCTGGACTTGGGACGGCCGGCAGTGGCAGCAGCTGCATCCCGTGCACTCGCCCAATCCGAGGTTCGACGCAGCGTTTGCCTTCGATGAAGCGCGCGGTGAAGGCGTGCTGTATGGCGGCGAGGGCGACACGACGATTTACAACGCGACGTGGACCTGGGACGGAGCCGACTGGACGCTGCAGGATCCGAAGACCGTGCCGCCCGCACGTCGATTCCCGTCGATGGCGTACGACGCCGCGCGCAGCACCGCCGTTCTCTTCGGTGGAAGCCTGCCCGGCGTGCGCTTCAACGACACGTGGCTGTGGGACGGAACCAACTGGTCACAAAGCACCGCGCCCGCACCGGCCGCGAGCGGCTGGAGCGAAATGGTCTACGACTCAGCGCATAGTCAAATCGTCGCGTACGTGTACTTCGGTCTCGACAACCATCCCGTTGCCGAATACACCATCACGTGGGACGGAAAGGGTTGGACAGACCGAACCACCGCTTCGGACCCGAGTCCGCGGGCGATCGTCTCGCTCGCGTACGACCCGGAGATCAAGCAGGTCGTTCTGTACGGTCCCGGCGACGAGCTCTGGACGTGGGACGGTAGCAGCTGGTCCCGTTAGTGTGCTCCGGATACTCGCGACTGACCGACGCCGATATTGCCCGCGCCGATTGCAGCGATCGTCACATGCGTCGATATCGCAAGCGCGCTCGATATTCCGATCTTGCAAGCCGCGCTAGTCTCAAGGCGTGGGCTCGCGCCGGTGGGACGATGATGCTCAGGGACGCGGGATCGCCAACGCGAGAGCCAGCTTGCCGGCAATTCATGAGCTCGCTGACCTCGCCGAGTCTGCCGATTGGGTGGCGGAGCATCCCGAAGTCCACTTGCTTCCGGGTCTGCGCAGCCGGATCCAGATCTCTGGGCTGAATGTCGACCACGTTCAATCCGAGCCGGATGGCGGGCTCAGCGTGCGTTTGGTCTCTCCCAAAAGGCTGACCCGGCGGGAAATTCGGCAGTCCGTCTGGACGATTCTCGGTGGCGCCGTGGAGTTGTCGACCCTCGTCCGCGAGACTCAGTCAGATGGC
>DATLKH010000229.1:0-3143 GCA_035538475.1 Candidatus Dormiibacterota bacterium
GGAAGCTTGCGTTTTCGTTCCGTTCCAAACGCGCCTTCGGCCTCCAGCCTGCGTTTCAGCTCCTCCAGCTGCGCGCGGAGCTTGCCCACGTCGTCGAACTCGATCTGGTCGACGATGAAGCGAATCGCGCCGTATTGAGTCCAGTAGTCGACGCGACCACGAAAGATGAACACCTGACCGTCTTCCGGCAGCGTGGTCACGCGCCGTGCGTCGTCCGCGTAGAGAAATCCGTTGATCAAGCTCTGCCGGTCGCGGATGGCGAAGCTGTAGTGGCCTTTCGCTCCGCGTTTCATGCCGGTGACCTCGCCCTTGAGCAGCAGCGCCGTCAGCGGGCGAAGTTCGCGGCGAATCTCGTTGGCGAGCTCGGTGACGGTATACGGTCGCTGGGCTTCTTCCGGCCTGAGCACGTGGTCTAGCTTAGGTTGCTTTGGCCCGGCCTCAATAACGTAGCTTTGCCGGCAGTCGTGGAATTGGTCCCCTTGGGAATTGCGCTGTTGCCGGCAGATGCACGAATCGACAGAGACCGTTCCGCCAGCATCGCCGCGACCTGACCCACTATCAGTGATGGATTCCCAAGTACGTCGCTGGCGGTAAAGCGCAACAAGCCGACCCCGGCGTTCAGGCCGCTGTCAGACCGGAAAAGACACCGTTCGGAGGGAGACGTCGACGCGCATCCAGCAGCTTGTGCGTCGGATGGTCTGGCTGACCAGCCCACAAGTAGGTAGCGCGTCCCAAGCGTCTCCAGCTCGCACCTCGAAGATGCCAGTGATTTAGCCCAGCGCGTCTCGCTTCCGCGAGAGTAAAGGGCCCTTGCAGGAGCTGTGCGGGAAGGCGCGGCTTACGTGCCATCGCGTGCGAGCATGCGCGCAATCGCTGCGCACGACAACGTCGCTTGTTAACGGCAGATGGGATTCCCTACCGTTGCCGGCATTCGCTCATTACAAGCGGCCTGCAAACCCACATTTGTCGGCAAACTCCCGAAATCGAATGGAAGACTGCGTCAGCCCCCGATCTGGGACATGGATTTCGCCGGCTTGACGAAGCCCGGCTTGTTGATCAGATGACCTTCCTCTTTGTGCCAGATCGCGGTCTCGATCGCGCGCTCGAGATGTTCGTCCGACACGCCCGACCGCAGGAGATCGCGCAGCGGAGTCTCGTGGAGCGAGAACAGGCACGTGCGGAGGCCGCCTTCGGCGGTCAGCCGGATCCGGTTGCACGTCGTGCAGAAAGCCTGGCTGACCGAGGAGATGAATCCGACGCCGCCCTCAACGCCGTCGCCGAACTTGAACCGCGTCGCGGGACCGGGCCGTTCGTCCCTCAGCGGCACGAGCGGAAACAGGTCTTCGATCTGTTCCTGTATGCGCAGGCTGGGAACGACCTGCTCGTTGGTCCAGATGTTGTCCCCGTCGAGCGGCATGAACTCGATGAATCGCACCTCGTAGCCTTCGCTGTGCGCGAGGCGAGCGAAATCGACCACCTCGTCGTCATTGCGTCCTTTCATGACGACCATGTTCAGCTTGATCGGCCACAGCCCCGCCTCGCGAGCAGCGGTGATGCCGTCCATCACCCGCTCGAAAGCGTCGCTGCGAGCCATCTCTTTGAACCGATCGAGGTGCAGGGTGTCGAGCGAGATGTTGATGCGCTTGAGGCCGGCGTCTTTGAGGAGCTGCGCCTTCTGCCGGAGCAAAACGCCGTTGGTGGTCATGGTGATGTCGAGCGTGGGGTCGATCTCGTTGATCATGCCCACGAGCTGCTCCAGCTTCACGCGCACCAAAGGCTCGCCGCCGGTGATGCGGATCGTGCGCACGCCGTACCGGCTCACAAAGATCCGAGCCAGACGCGTGATCTCTTCGAAACGCAGGATGTCTTCGCGTCCGAGCCACTTCAAGCCTTCGGCCGGCATGCAGTAGATGCACCGAAAGTTGCAGCGATCGGTGACCGAGATCCGCAGGTCGTCCGCCACCCGGCCATAGGAGTCCACAAGTCTCCGATTTGGCATTTGACTGATGATAGGCGCGATGGGTTACGAGCACATCCTGGTCGATAAGGAGCCGCCGATCGCGACGGTCACGCTGAACCGGCCGAAGGTTTTGAACGCCTTGAGCCCGGATTTGATAGGCGAGCTGACCGGTGCGCTCTCAGAGCTCGACCGCGACGAAGCCATCCGCGCTGTCGTGCTGACCGGCGGCCCGAAAGTCTTCGCCGCCGGCGCGGACATCGCGGATATGGCCGACCAGACCGCCGTCGATCAGCTGCATCGTGACCAGACCGGAAGGTGGGCGCCTCTGGCGAGCTTCACCAAGCCCCTGATCGCAGCCGTCAACGGCTACGCGCTGGGCGGCGGCTGTGAGGTCGCGTTGATGTGCGACATGATCATCGCCGGCGACTCGGCCCGCCTCGGCCAGCCGGAGATCAACCTCGGCATCATCCCAGGCGCCGGCGGTACGCAGCGCTGGCCTCGGACCGCCGGAAAGTACGTCGCCATGGAGGTCATGCTCACGGGTGCGCCGCTCATGGCTCAGCGGGCTTATGAGCTCGGCGTCGTGAACAAGGTCGTCCCTTCCGATATGACCATCGAGATCGCGAAGCGACTGGCTCGGCAGATCGCCGACAAACCGCCGCTCGCGGCGCGGATGGCGAAGGAGTCGGTGCTGAAGGCTTACGAGTCACCGCTATCGGAAGGCCTCGCGAACGAGCGCAAGAGCTTCTACTTTCTGTTTGCGACCGACGATCAAAAGGAAGGGATGCACGCGTTCCTGGAAAAGCGGAAGGCGGTATTCAAAGGAAGGTAAGCGAGATGAGCAATGTTCGACGGGCGTCAGCGAGTGCGGGGTCCCCACGAAATCGAAGATTTCGTGGGGTGCTCATAGGAAGGTGAGCTATGGCAACTGAAGTCGGCCAGCACGTGAAGACTGAAATCGAAAGCAGCGTGGCATGGATCCGGTTCAACCGGCCGGAAAAGATGAACGCGATCGGCGCGGTCACGCGCCAGCAGCTGAGCGAATCCATCAAGCAGGTCGAGCGTGATGCCGAAGCTCGCGTCGTGGTCCTCACGGGAACTGGTCGCGCCTTTTGCTCGGGTGCGGACGTCACCGAGATGGTGGGGGAGGGCGGCATGAGGACTCCGCAGGACGTGGGCAACG
>DATLKH010000230.1:0-2524 GCA_035538475.1 Candidatus Dormiibacterota bacterium
CGGTCAGATACACGCTTCTTTGCTTGGCGCCTTTCCCGGTCACGACCAAGCGACTACCCGAACGTGGGAAATCGGTGCGATCCAGCGCCAGCGCCTCCGAGATGCGGCATCCCGTGCTGACCAGGAACTGCACAAGTGCCCGATCGCGCTTTTCTTGCTGCGATTCGTGCGGAAGCGCGGCGAGCAGCCGCGTCAGCTCGTCCGGATCGATTGGCTTCGGGAGTCGCTGCTCCAGCTTGGGGAGCGTGATGCTGTTCGAGAGATCGCGCTCGATCAATCCTTCGCGAGCGATCCACTTCAACCATGAACGGATCGCGACCAGTGCGCGCGCCCTCGAGGCTGGACTCTTCAATCGACCCGCAAGCTGGCGTTGATAAGCGCGCAGGTCGTCGTGAGCGAGCGTGTCGACAGTCAGCGCGTGGTCGTGTCCGGCGAGAAAGCCGAGCAGTCTTCGGATCTCGGAGCCATAAGCCCGGACCGTGTTCGGGCTGCGGTTGGCTTCAAGTTGTAGCCAACCTAGATATTCATCGGCTGCGGCCTGCAAAGCGAGTGACATAACGAGGCCCGGTTTCATGATAATTGCCAGGAGGTGGGAGCACTTCGCATAGTGAGTCCCAGCTCGGAGCTGGAACTCCAAAGCGACGGCTTCGGCTTTGACCCAAAGTTCACCGAGCGCGTAACCCAGGTCGCGCTTTGGCTTTACCGGAACTACTGGCGGGTTGAGGTTGACGGCGTCAAGAACGTGCCTTCGCGCGGGCGCGCGCTGCTCGTTGCGAATCACGCCGGGATCGTTCCGTATGACGGCGCCATGATTCGGACGGCGATCATCGCGGAGCACCCACGTCCCCGGCACGCGCGAATGCTGGTCGTGGACTGGGCGTTTGCACTTCCATTCGCCAACATGCTCCTGACGAAGACCGGAAATGTCCTCGCTCATCCCGAAAACGCGACCGCGCTGCTCGAAAAGGACGAGCTGGTGGGAGTGTTTCCCGAGGGCGTGAAAGGTGCATCGAAGCCCTTCCGCGATCGCTATCGCGTCAAGCGCTTCGGTCGTGGAGGTTTTGTGCAGGTGGCCCTGCGCACGGGCGCGCCGCTCATTCCGGTCGCAGTCGTCGGATCTGAAGAATTGCATCCGGTGCTGGCGGACGTGCGGCCGCTGGCCCGCCTCTTTCGCCTACCGGCGCTTCCGATCACGCCGACTTTTCCATGGCTCGGATTAGCCGGGCTGCTTCCGCTTCCGTCGAAGTGGCTGATCGCGTTTGGAAGACCGATTGAGCACACATGGCGTGGGCCGGATGCCGCGGCCGACCCGCGGCTCGTGCTCGAGCTCAGCGAGGAAGTCCGAGATCGGATCCAATCGATGCTCTACGAGCTCCTGCCTCGCCGCCAGACGATCTTCTTTTAGTAGCCCGCTGTAGCCTGAATTGATGATCAAGCGACCACTGATTTCGATCGTGGTGTTGATCGCGACGGTTGCATGCGGTGGATCAGCATCGGCACCGCCAGGACCCACGGTCGCAAGTGTTTCGGTGCAGCAGAGCGACCTGCCCAGCGGCATGGTCCAGTGTGGCTTGACCGGCGATATCCAGCACTTCATCTCCGCCGAGCAAACGCCTGACCCAACCACGTCGAAGTCGATGACCTCGTACTGGCAGGATGCGCAGAAGTCCGGCGCGACTCACGCATTCACGGCCATCTATGCCGACAGCGCCACGAACTGCTCGGCGCTGAAGAGCCCAAACTCCGACATCAGCACCGCGACGTACAAGCTCGTGGTGAACTTCACGGTTCAGTACAAGGACGCGAAGAGCGCTGCGAGTGCGTACACCAGTGGCAACGTGTTCGGCTTCAGCCCGGCGCAGCTCAAAACCGGTGGCGCGTCTGTGCTCGAAGGCACTCAGACCGGCCTCACAGCGAACTCGATCGTGCTGAACACGACCATTCCGCCGCAGTCGTTCTACATCGCCGAGTGGCAGAACAAAACTTTCCTGGTGATCCTGGCGATCCTGAACGTGGACGCCGGCACGAGCAAGAGCGTCGCCCTGGCTCAGAACGGCCGGATCAAGTAGTCGGGCGCCGGTCGACGGTTCCCAAATTAAAATGACCGGGCCGATCGCAAAAGCCCGCAACGTGACCGCCCGCATTCGGCGCCGGCAAGGTTCGACCGCCTTGCTTCGCACCGCGCTCTCACTGGCGCTGATTGCCGCCTGCATTGTCGCTCTGCCGCGGCTGATCGACGTCATGCGAACCAGGCAGTCGGTGATCCAACCGGCCGGGACCGTGTCGAGCCAGCTGCCTTTGGGCGGTCTGCAGTCGGGCGCGTGCATGAGCTACACGCCGACCGGAAGCACGACCGGCAAGACGGTGTTTCTCGATCCGGGCCACGGGGGACTCGATCCAGGCGTGGTCGGATCGATCGATGGGCGTTCCGTGCTCGAAAAGGACGCCAGTCTCGCGGTGGCGAATGACCTCTCGACGATGCTGCGCGGGGCTGGATATCGAGTGTCGTCTCACGGACCGAAGA
>DATLKH010000231.1:0-1545 GCA_035538475.1 Candidatus Dormiibacterota bacterium
TGCACGCAGCGAGGCGGCAACCTCGCATCCGATGAACCCCATGCCGACGATCACGGCGCGCACTCCCGCGCGGACCGCGCTCTTGATCGCATCGCTGTCGGCGACGGTGCGCAGCTGGTACACGCCCGCGCGATCAGCGCCAGGAATCTGTGGCCGCCGGTTGCGTCCTCCAGTCGCCAGGAGGAGTTTCGAGTAGGGCATCCCCTCCGCCCAATCGATCTCGACTCGGCGGCGCTGCGTGTCGATTCGGTTGATCCTGCCGTGGATCCGCTGGACATCGTGTTCGGCGTACCAGTCGGAAGGTGCCACGAACCACCCCGACAGCCCTCCCTCTCCGCGCAGGTAGGTCTTCGAAAGCGGCGGCCGGCCGAACGGCACGCCGGGCTCGTCGCCGATCATCTTGATCGGTCCGTCGAACCCTTCCTCGCGAAGCGCACGAGCCGCGTTGCCTCCCGCCATGCCCGCGCCGGCGATGACGATCGGCCCGGACGTCACCCCGCCAACGGCGAGACTGGACGCTCCTCGAGAACTCCGTCGACGTAGATGTCGACCTTCTCGTTGTAGAAGCTGAGCAGGTTTTCGATCTTGGGGCATTCGGGAATCGGGGCCGGATACCCCCACACGACGTCCCTCACCGTTTCACCGCCCGCTCGCACGGACCAGTAATGCGCGACGCCCTTGTACGGGCATCGCGTGGTCAGGCTCGTCGGCTCGAGGAGGTCCATCCGCACGTCCTGCTTGGGAATGTAGTAGCGCGTCGGAAGGCCGGTTTCGAAAAGAAGCACAGGCCGGTGAGTTTCAGCAACGGTCTCACCATTGACGACCACGCTCACGTGGCGCGAGCTGTGGACGGTGTCGACCCTCGTGTATGGGTCGCGCGGGTGGACGAACACCTCCTCGTCCTCCTCGAACCACGAGTCCATCTGGTCCCAGTAGAACGTGACATGGTCGGCAAGCGCTGCACGCTCGCCACTTGGTGCAACGTCGCTGCGCGCTCCACTCTCCACCGAACGGCCGCCGACCTTGATGCGCCAGCGCACCGTGTCGGTCGCGTCTTCTGGTTGCGCTTTGCGTTCGAGAAATTCGGAGTGGACGTCTTGCATGGGGAACCAGTACGCCGGTGGGCGCTTGCTCTCGTAAACGAGCAGAACGCGCCGGCTGTCAGCGATCAGCCTTCCGCCGAAGTAGGTCCGCACCCTGCGCGGGCTGAGCTCGATGTGGACGCCCTCCTTGAGTCGGGCGCGGTCACGCGTGGTCGGGATCGCGGTGATCTGGCTCATATCTCAAACAATCGCGGGGTCGATACCGGCATTCCGCGCCCCGGGCGCGTCAGAACGGTTCTTCGTTCGCAAGCGTTGTGGCGGAGGGAACCGCCTCGAGGCGCGCGAGCGGGATCGGCTTGCCCGAGACTTCGCTGACGCCGTAAGTCCCGGCTTCCATGCGGGACAGCGCCTTCCTGATCTGCGCGAGCTCCTGGGCATCGATCTCGTTCGAGACGATCTCGTCTTCACGGTCGTAGAGCCGCTGCGCCTCGTCGGCCGTATC
>DATLKH010000232.1:0-4463 GCA_035538475.1 Candidatus Dormiibacterota bacterium
CACACGACTTCCGACCTCGGCCGTGCCCGTGTGCACCAGCATCCCGGCGCCATGGCGCAGCGGCGCCGGCGCAGATTTGATCACGCGAATCCTGGCATCTACACGGCGGACGGATTGAACGGTTTGGGGTCGCGCAAGCACGTCACCGCGAGCGAGATCGGTTTTTTCCAACCCGCTCAGATTCGCCGCGACTCGGTTACCCGGCTCCACCGCGTCCACCTTGTGGTTGTGCTGCTGCAAGCCGCGGATCCTGGTCACGCGACCGCCCGGCACCACCTCCATCTCTTCCCCGACCTGTAGTGCTCCATCGACCAGCGTGCCCGTGACCACCGTGCCAAAGCCACTCATCGTGAACACCCGGTCGATCGGGAGTCGCGGCCGTCCGACGTCCGCGCGAGGCTCGGCGTGCTCGAGCACCCCGTCCAGGGCCGCGACCAGCCGATCGAGCCCTTGTCGCGTGGTGGAGGACACGGGAATCGTGGCCGCGCCCTCGAGGCTCGTCCCCGAAAGCGACTGGGCGATTTCGCCTTTGACCAGCTCCAGCCACTCGTCTTCGACGAGGTCGATCTTGGTCAGCACCACCAAGCCGCTCCTGACCTCGAGCAGGTCGACGACTTCGAGATGTTCGCGAGTCTGAGGCATGACGCCCTCGTCAGCCGCGATGACCAGCAGCACAGCGTCGAGTCCATGTGCGCCCGCGAGCATGTTGCGCATGAAGCGCGCGTGCCCAGGCACGTCCACGATTCCGATCTCTCGACCGCTCGGCAACGTCATGTGCGCGAATCCAAGGTCGATGGTCATTCCGCGACGCTTTTCCTCAGCGAGCCGGTCGGGGTCGATTCCGGTGAGAGCGGTGATCAGCGTCGACTTGCCGTGATCGATGTGGCCCGCTGTCCCGACGACGAAGCTCACTTACGCGAGGCTCCGCACCGCCACTTCCACAGCGTCGATCAGTGTTTCGTCCTCTCCCTTCAGGACTGTGCGCGGATCAAGACAGCACGCGTCCTTTTCTATGCGTGCGATGACTGGAGGGTCGCCCGCCCGCAACGCGGCTGCCAGGCGCGAGGCTGAACCTGCGAGCGCGACGAGCTTCGTCGGCAGCCCGTGCCCGGGCAGCGATCCACCGCCGACCGCCGACTCCCCATCGACGAGAGACGACTCGACGCCGCGATCGGCGAGCTTGACGGACCAGAAGGCCGCGCGACGGCGCACCTCCTCGAGCGGCGCGCGAATCATGCGCTCGACGGGAATTTCATCCAGCTTTGCGTTGAGCCGCTCGCGCAGCGTCACCTCGAGGGCGGTGAGGGTCAGCTTGTCGACGCGCAGGGCGCGCGCGAGAGGATGCCGCGCCAGCCTCCTGACCGGGTCCGCACGACCCACGATGATGCCGGCCTGAGGCCCGCCGAGCAGCTTGTCGCCTGAGAAGGTGACCAGGTCAGAGTGCTCCAGCGACTCGCCGACAGTGGGCTCATCACCGATGCTCGTCGTGGCCCCGCTGCCCAGGTCGTCGATCAACAGCAGGTCGTGGCGGTGAGCCACCTCTGCCATAGCGGCCAGCGGGGCAGATTCGGTAAAGCCGGTGACTCGGAAGTTCGAGGTGTGCACGCGAAGCAGAGCCGCAGTGCGTGGCGTGATCGCGTCGGCGTAGTCCTGCGCGCGAGTCCGGTTGGTGGTGCCGACCTCGACCATGCGCGCGCCGGAAAGGCGCATCACGTCCGGCATTCGGAAGGAGCCACCGATCTCGACCAGTTGACCACGCGAGACGATCACCTCTTTTCTGTTGCAGAGCGCGGTCAACGCGAGCAACACCGCCGCCGCGTTGTTGTTGACGACGAATGCCGCCTCGCCGCCGAACAGCGCGTTGATCAGTCCGGTCACGAGCGCTGCGCGTTCTCCGCGGCGGCCGGTCTCCAAATCCAGCTCGAGGTTGCTGTAGCCGGCGGCGATCGAGAGTGCCTCGATCGCAGATCGAGAAAGCGGGGCCCGGCCGAGATTCGTGTGAAGGATCACTCCGCTCGCGTTGATGACCCGCCGCAGCTGCGGCTCGGCAAACGATCGCAAACGCGCCGCGACCGCCGCCTGCCGTTCCGCGCCATTCGCCGCTCCGTTTCGCTCGTCCGCGATCTGCTCCCGAATCGCCTCCACCACCCGCTTCCGGCCGAATTCAGTTACGAGCGCCGAGTACGCCGGCTCGTTGATCAGCCGCCCGACAGCAGGCAGGGATGAAGGCCGACCAGATTCGGGATCCCGTAACCGCCGCATACGCCCATTGAGATTAGGCTGGCCGGGTTGTAAAAGGGCGTCATCACGACGTTCAGCAGGTTGTAGCCCTGGAACAGCTGGAAGAGCAGGATCACGATCACGACCCCCGCCCAGATCTCTCGGCGCCGCATGTTGACCTCGAAAAAGAAGCGCGGGTTCCGATTGCGAAAGATCGCTTCGATGATGTTCCAGCCGTCGAGGCCGGGCACGGGCAGTAGCTGGAAGGCCATGATCGAGAGATTGAGAAACACGATCACGTAGATCGCCGCGGCCAGCAGGTTCGGCCCAAGCTCGATCACGGGAATCAGCCCGGCGCGGGCAACTATGCGCAGCAAAATACCGAACACGATCGCCACAGCCAGGTTCGCGGCCGGGCCTCCAAGCTCGAACAGGATCTGTTGCTGGGTCGTCCGGATTCGATTCGGCTGAACCGGAACCCGCTTCCCCCAACCGACCAGGGCGATGAAGACCGCAAGGACGCCGAGGGGGTCGAGAAACCGCCGCGGATCGGGCGAGAAGTAGCCGAAATAACGGACTGAGCGATCGCCCAAGAAGTACGCCGCGGCCGCGTGGCCCATCTCGTGTACGGGGATGGCGATCAGCAGCGCTGGAACCAGGAGCAGGGCCCCCAGGACGAAGGCGACGAAATTCAATTACTCGATCGGAATTTTCGAGTCGCGCCGCGACGCGCGGCGGCGGGTCGTCGCTTTCCGGATGCGGCCGCGGGGCGTTCGCGGCGGAGCGACCCGGTTTTCGTAAATCAGCATGAGCGCGGTGATGAGCTCACGCTGAGCGTTGAGCAGATGAACCTGGGCGGCAGGTGGAACCATGTCCGAGAGCACGGTGCCCACCCGCGATCCCAGCTCACTGACCAGCTCGATGACTCGCTCACCGTCTCGACTCATGCTTTTCGCTAACTCCCCGTTTCCTGCCGGCGTGTGAAGCGTACGCGCAGCTCACCATCGTGAATCGTCGCACCGGCGGTGTCGCGACGCGCCAGCACGCGGGGCAAGGTGATCTCGCGGCGGTAGTTCCCGACCGTCACGTACAGGTCGCCGTTGTGCCGGCTCAGGTCGACATCCGACCTGTCGACGAACGGCACCTTCAAGGTCAGCACGTAGTCCTGGCCGTCTTTGTCGATGCGCTGCGAGTTGGTGGTGGCGAATCGCGAAGCCGGGTCCTGCTCGCCGTAGAGCGCGTCGGCCATCTTCGCGAGCATCTTCTCTCCCACCACCTCGCGATCGAAAAGTGGGACGTTGAAGATCGGAACGCCCGCAAACGACTCCTCGACTTCCGTTTGGTAGCGCTTGTGGATGCGCTGCCATCTCTGGAACAGCTCGTCGTGAAGCTCACGCGGCAGCAGCCGGTTGACGATGATCGAATCGGTGACGTAGCCGAAGAGGCTGAGATACGTGTATGCACGTTTAGCCTCCTTCACCACCATCTTCTCGAGGTTGAGGACGATGCGCACAGTCGTGATCTCGGGGTCGGTCAGCACTCGTCGCATTCCATCCAGGTCGAGCAACAGATCCTTGAGCGACGCGTATACCTCATCCGAAGGCAGGGGCACGCTCATCATCGGCTGCAGCACCGGCCGGGCCACACGCATGGCGCGACGCGACCACGGATAGATCTTGTCAAGCCACCACTTCGCGGCGTCTGGGAAAGTCAGCAGCTGCAGCGTCTCGCCGGTGGGTGCGCAGTCGACCACGAGCACGTCGTGCTGCGCGCGCTGTGCGTAGTGCTTGATCCACATCAGCGACGCGACCTCGTCCATGCCGGGAGGGTTGGCCACCTCATCCGCGAGGACTTCATCGAGGCCTTGGGTCGAAAGCACCTCGGCTGCATATTCGTGCAGCTTTGCCCAATGGCGCTGCATCTCGTGGAGCGACGAGACTTCATGGGCCCATAAGTTGTCTGCGACCTGAACCGCTTCAGCGCCGAGCGCCACGTCGAACGAATCCCCAAGCGAATGCGCAGGGTCGGTGCTCATGATCACGGTTCGATACCCGGCGGCTGCGCATCGAACAGCGGTGGCGGCGGCGACGGATGTCTTGCCCACGCCACCTTTCCCGGTGAAAAGAATGACCCTCACTGAGGGTGTCGCACCTCCGACACTGCGGAGAGTCTACGTGTCTTGAGTCTCCGGACTCGATGTGCTCGAGACGTGCTGCTGGAGCTGCATCTCGAGCTGCTTGATG
>DATLKH010000233.1:0-3225 GCA_035538475.1 Candidatus Dormiibacterota bacterium
TACGTGGCGCCGAAGATGATGGAGACCAACGCCCTGCTGGGCGGGGAAGAGTCAGGCGGATTCGCGGTGCGCGGTCACATTCCCGAGCGCGATGGAATCCTGATCGGCCTCCTTTTTGCCGACATGATGGTGAAGTCGGGCAAGCCGATTTCGCAGATCCTGGCCGATCTCGAGCAGCGCGTCGGCCCGCACGCGTACGCGCGACACGACATCCACTTGCCCCGAGATTCATATGAGGCCGATCGCAAGCGAATTCTCGAAACGCTCGAAAAGAACGAGCCCAATGAGATCGCGGGCGTCGCCGTGCAGCGCGTGCGTTCGGACGACGGTTTCAAGTTCTATCTGGCGGACGGAAGCTGGGTTCTGCTGCGAGCAAGCGGCACTGAACCTCTGATCCGAATCTACTCAGAGGCTTCCGACGGCTCGGCTGTGGAGGCGCGCCTCACTGCATTGGAAGACATCGTCGGGATCAGGCAACACGCCGGTGCGTCCTGATTTCGGAAGGATCGACAAAAGCCGCGTCGACAAGCCCTGGGGATACGAGCTCAGGTGGGCGATCACCGATCGCTATCTGGGCAAGATCCTGCACATCAACGCCGGCGAAGCGCTTTCGCTCCAGTATCACGAGCGCAAGGACGAGTACCTGTACCTCTTGAAAGGTGCGATCGACATGGAATTGGGCGGATCGGACGGCGAGCTGACGACGCATCGCATGGGCGAGGGCGACACGCTGCACATCACGCCGGGGACCAGGCACCGCATGACGGCGGTCGAGGACGCGGACATCTTCGAAGTCTCGACTCCCGAGATCGAAGACGTCGTTCGGCTCGAAGACCGCTACGGCCGGGCTGGGACCTAAACTCTCAGGTTCGTGAAGCTTCCGCCCGCGTCCCACGAGAAGGTCGTGCCGCAGACCGCCGCGGTCAAATCGGAACGCGACCGCAGCTTCCTGGTGTTTGCCGGGGTCGTGCTCGTCGCGATCGCTCTCGGATTCAAATCCGAGCTGCTCGCGCCTGGCCAGGTTTGGGCAGTCGCGCTTGGGCTGGTCGTGATCGCCGCACCGGCGCTGCTCGGTTATCTGCGCGGAACAGAGGAATTCCCGCGGATCGAGCACTACATCCCGGTCGCGCTCGGCGCCATTACGCTCGCCGGCCTGTCGCTGCTGGTGCCGGAGCTGTGGAAGTACCTGTTCTTGACGGCTGTATTCGGTGTTGGGTTCATCATCGCCGCGCGCCTCGACTACTTGCGCCTGCGCAGCGAGGAAAAGCGCGGTCACCTCGTGCTCCAAGAAACCATTCTCGTGCTCGTCCTGGCCGGCGCCTATCTGGTGGTGGTCACGCTGCCGTTCAATCCGATTCTTCGGCTGCTCTGGATTTTCACCATCACGTTCCTTGGTTCCTATCGCAGCTTTCGCATCAATGGGGCCGCGATTGCGCCCCGCCGCGCATTCATCTTCGCTTTGTTCGTCGGCCAGGTCGTCACCTTCCTGGCCTGGGCGATCACAGCCCTGTCGCTTTACCTGGTCGTGAACGAAGGCACATTTGCCGTGATGCTGCTGTTTGCCTGGTACATCAATCGGGGGCTCGTGCGGCACACGGTCGAAGACAGCTTCACGAGAAACGTGGTGCTCGAGTACGGCGCGTTCGCGATCGTGCTGATCTACCTGTTCGTGTCGAGCTACCAGCCAGGGCGGTAGCCACCCGGGCCATTTCGACAAATGCCCGGATCGTCGCGACGATCCGTAAAGGTCACATCCCCAGATACGCCTTCTGAACTTCCTCCGACGCGAGCAGCTCCTTGCCCGTGCCCGACTGCACGATCACACCGGTTTCCAGCACATAACCCCGATGCGCGATGTCGAGCGCCATGGTCGCGTTCTGCTCCACCAACAGCACGGGCGTGCCCTGCTCGTTGATCTCACGAATGATCTTGAAGATCGTCTCTACGAGAATCGGTGCCAGTCCCAGCGACGGCTCGTCGAGCATGAGAAGTCGCGGCCTCGCCATCAGCGCGCGAGCGATCGCCAGCATCTGCTGCTCGCCGCCTGAAAGCGTGCCGGCCAGCTGCTCAGCTCGGTCTTTGAGACGTGGAAACAATCCATAGGAGCGCTCGATGTCCGATTCGATTTCCTTTTTGTTCTTGCGGGTGTAGGCGCCCATGATCAGGTTCTCGTAGACGGTCATGCGCGGAAACAGCCGTCGTCCCTCAGGAGCGAGGATCAAGCCGCGCTCGACCATGTCCTCCGGCCTGGACGTGGTCTCACGGCCGTCGAACTTCACGTTGCCGGCGACCGGTCGCAAAAGGCCGGCCAGGGTGCGGACCGTGGTCGACTTGCCGGCCCCGTTCGCTCCGATCAGGGTCACGATCTCGCCTCGATCGACGAACAGGCTGATGCCCCGCAGCGCGGTGATCTTTCCGTAGGCGACCTCGAGCCCGTTGACCTCCAGGAAGTGACCGTTGGAGCCCACGTTCACGCGCCTTTGCCCAGATATGCCTGAATCACTTTCGGATCACGCCGCACGTCTTCAGGAACTCCTTCCGAGATCTTCTCCCCGTGGTCGAGGACCGCGATCCGGTCGGAAATTCCCATCACGACCTTCATGTCGTGCTCGATCAGAAAGAGCGTCACTCCGCGGTCGCGAATCGACCGAATCAAGTCGGCCAGCGCGGCTTTTTCCTGCGGGTTCGTGCCGGCCGCCGGCTCGTCCAGCAGCAGCAACTTCGGCTTGCTCGCCAGGGCGCGGGCAATCTCGAGCCGGCGCTGCATGCCGTAAGGCAGATTCTGTGCCAGGTCGTAGTGCCGCCTTTTCAGGCCGACGAACGTGAGCGTTTCGCGCGCTTCTTCAACCGCGCGTTTCTCCTCTTTGCGCTCGCCCCGAGTCCGCAGGACTGAAGACCAATACGGCGCACGGAACTTCAAATGGCCGCCGACCAGAACGTTGTCGATCACGGTCATCTTTGCGAACAGGCGGATGTTCTGGAAGGTCCGAGAGACGCCGAGGCCGGCGATGTTGTGCGGTTTCCGTCCGTTGAGGGTCGCATCGCCCAGCTTGATCGTGCCCGAAGTCGGCTCGTAAAGCCCCGAGATCATGTTGAAAACGGTGGTCTTTCCAGCGCCGTTTGGACCGATGAGGCTGAAGATCTGACCCTCGTCAATTGTGAGGTTCAAGCTCGACAGCGCGACCAGGCCGCCGAACTCTTTGGTGAGCGCGTCGAGCTCGAGAA
>DATLKH010000234.1:0-9391 GCA_035538475.1 Candidatus Dormiibacterota bacterium
AGCCTCGCCGCGTTTGAGCTGCTGGTCCAAGTGGTGATTCCGTATTTCGGCGGCGGCCGGAGCTATCCCTATATCGCGGACCGCTATGCCGCAGTCGGCGGCAGCCCATCGGGGATCTTGCGCACGGCCGTGACCAATCCGCTGCGAATCGTCAGAGCGGTCGCCGAGATGAAGAAGCTCGAATACGTGGTCGCGATGTTCGGCCCGGTGCTCGGACTCAGCGCGATCTCCGGATGGGCCGCGCTGCTCGTGCTGCCGACGCTGGGCTATACGCTGCTGTCGGGCTACGCGCCGCAGTTCGCGTTTTCCTCTCAATATCCGGCGCCGCTGATCCCCCTCATCGTGGGTACATCGATCCTCGCGCTCGCCCGTCTGCCCAAACGTGCGCAGCCGTATGTAATGGCTGGAGTCGTGATGAGTACGCTCGCATTCAGCTGGGCCTACGGCTATATGCCGTTCTCGCGGAAGTTCGATCCTGGTCTCTTCGAAACGCCTTCGCGCTACACGGCGTTCGCGCCGGCCTTGAATCAGATTGCAACCGACGACCGGGTCTCGGCTGAAAACGGCTTTCCGAGCCACCTGAGCGAGCGCCGCTACATCTACGACTTCAACTTCCAGGGCGTGCAGGACGCGCAGTGGGTGGTGCTCGACTACAAGGGCGCCGATTACAACCTCGAGACCTTCAACGAACAGGTGGCGAAGGTGGAGGCGATGGGCTACCAGGAGGTCGCGAGCGGCTACGGCCTGGCGCTGCTCCGTAAGTCGTAACGCAAGAACAGGTAGTCGCCGTGACGGCGCGCGGAGAGCAGCCGCGACCACACTCCGTGACCCGGCAGCAGCTCGACTCCTTGGACCATGCCGAGACGCGCCTCGCGTGCTCGGCCCGCGATCACGGGCGAGGTGGTGACGAAAGCCTCATCGACCAGCGAGCGCTTGATCAGCTCGCCCATGACGTTGGGTCCACCCTCGGTCAACACCACGTTGAGACCACGACGGCGGAGGTCGGTCAGCGCGTCCTGCACATCCGAGGCCAGGCTGGCGCCCGCGATCATCGCCGGATGACTGCGGTCGACATTTCCACTTTTGGTCAGCACGACGAGATGCGGCTGGGGTTCGCGCCCGAGCTGCCGCCTCAACTCACCGAACTGATCCTTCAGGTCCGGAAAGATGTGCTCGGCGGTCCAGAGATGTCCCGGCGTTGCTCGGAGTGTGCCGGCGCCGACCAGCACCGCATCCGCGCACGCGCGCAGCAAGCCCATCAGGAATCGGTCGGCGCGATTGCGACCGCTGATCATCGAGCCGGCATTCGGCGTAGAGCCGAGCGCCACCACGCCGTCGAGTGACGTGACGAAGTTCGAGTAGACGACTTGATCCGAAAACCCGAGCCGGCCGTAGATCTGCTTCAGATCCGCAGGCAAGCCGTAGTCCGGGAGCTTCGCCTCGTACAGGACGTCGAACGGCTCGAGGGCGCTCAGTGGTTGGTAGGTGGTTCGACTGCCTGCAGGAACTCTGTGCGCAGCTGGGGGTCGGTCTCATAGTTGCCCCGCCAGAACGACGTCCATGTGCGTGAGTGGCCTTCGCGCACGCCGCGCATCTGCGTGCATAGGTGCATCGCGTTCAGGTGCACGGCCACGCCATGCGGCTTGAGCACGCGCACCAGCTCGTCGGCGATCTGCACGCCGACTCGCTCCTGCACGGTGAAACGGCGCGCGAAGACTCGCACCAGCCGCGTCAATTTCGAGATGCCGATGATCTCTTCGTGCGCGATGTAGCCGATGTACGCGTGACCGTGGAAGGGAAGCGCGTGATGCTCGCAGAGTGAGAAGAACTCGATCGGTCCTTCTATGACCTGCGCGATGTTGCAGTCCGGACCGCCGCGACATTCGGTTGGAAACGCGGTCAGCAGCTTTGGGTCGCCTTCGTAGCCGGAAGTGGCCTCGAAAAGCGCGCGCAGAAATCGTGTCGGAGTGGCTGATGTTCCCGGCGTGTCCAGGTCCATGCCAAACGCCTCGAAGATCTCGGCGGCGTACTTCTCGAACTGCCTCCACTTCTCGGGCGTGAGCTCGCGGGGCCTTACCTGCTCCCAACGAGTGGTTTCCTCCGGATCGAATGCCAGCGTCGTCATGCGCAACTCCTTCGCAAACTGGGGGTCGATTTCGAGCGTTGGTGGTTACAGTGTGGCGTCGATGAAAGTCAACCGTGTCCTGTCGGTCATGATTCCGGCCTTCAACGAGGGTAGAACGTTCGAGACGATCTTGAGCCGAGTGCTCGAGCAGCCGCAGGTCGGCGAGGTGATCGCGGTCGACGACGGTTCGACAGACGGGACGTGGGACGTCATGTCGCGTTTCGCACGCCGCGATCCGCGGGTTCGGGTCTTCCGCCAGCCCTCCAACAGGGGTAAAGGCGCCGCTTTGCGCCTGGCCATCGGCGAGCTGCGCCTGCCGTTCGCCCTCGTCCAGGACGCCGACCTGGAGTACGACCCGCGCGACTATCCCCGTCTGCTCCAGCCGCTGGTCGAAAGCCGCGCCGACGTCGTCTATGGAGTCCGCGGCTTTGCCGGACAAACCGCATTCAGCTTCTGGTTCGTGATGGGCAACAAGGCCGTCACACTCGCCGCCAACGTGCTGTACGACTGCTACATCTCAGACCTGGAGAGCGGCTACAAGGCCCTCCGAAGTGACCTGTGGCGCCGGCTCAATGTTCGCGGTGAGCGCTTCGACGTGGAGCCGGACATCACGGCTCGCGTCTTGAGGCTCGGGTACCGCATTCATGAGGTGCCTATCAGCTACTACGCGCGGAGCCGAGCGGAAGGCAAGAAGCTGACGTGGCTCGACGGCGTCCGCGCGGTAGGCACGCTGGCCCGGGTGCGCTTGACTCCGCGCCGGCGGCTGTTCGGCCCGACCCTCGACGAGCCGTACCACAGCCGGCGCCAGGTCGAGCTCGCCCGCTGGCACCCGCTGAAGCTGAAAGGCGAAGCCGCACTCGCGGCCGGCGAGGCGCATCCCGAACGCTAACCTGTACCCGATGGCACGCCGAGAGCCGGCCGGGACCGCGGCCGCTCCGAAGGCCGGACCGCAGATAGCGCGCACCAGACTCGCGGAGCCGGCCCGCCGAGTCGGACTCGGACCCGACTGGCTCCCTCTGGCCCTGCTGGCGGGCGACGCGGTGATAGTCGCGGCGTCGGTTCTTCTTTCTTATTGGTACTACGTCAACGTCGACCCACTGCGCCGGGCCGCCGGCGCGGCGCTGCCGTTCGGTCCATACGTCCCAGCCACGTTCGGCGCGGTCGTGATCTTCCTGTTCTCACTGACCATCAACCACCAGTACCAGTCGTGGCGTGGGCGCACGCTGGTCGACCTGCTGTTGGGCCTGTACAGCGGCGTGGGCCTGTCCGCGGTGCTGATGCTGGCCGCGATCTCGGTCGGAGACCTTGGCGTGCACTACTCGCGTTTGACCATCACCTATGCGGTGCTGATCGCCGCTGTGCTGATGACCGCGGAGCGCTACTTCCTCCGCCAGTACGAAACCAGCTTGCGGCGGCAGGGCATCGGAACCGAGAAGGTGCTGCTCGCCGGCACGGGTCCGGGCAGCGAGATCCTGGTGCGCCGCATGGCGATGTTTCCGCAGTACGGATTTCAGGTCTGCGGTGTGCTCGACGACACGCGCGAGATAGGCTCGCAGTTCGCAGGTGTGCCGGTGGTCGGGCGCCTAGAGGAGTTGCCGGCGAAAGCGCGCGAGTTCGGGGCCGACCAGGTCTTCATCGCCCTTCCGGACGAAGACCGGAGCCGCGTGGTGCATCTGATCAAGCAGGCGGAGGATCAGCAGTTGGAGTTCAAGGTCATCCCGGACCTGCTCGAGCTGATGAGCACCCGGACCGAGGTCAACTCGCTGGATGGGCTGCCGCTGATCGGCGTCCGGCGCAGCCGGCTTCGCGGCGCCAGCGCCGCGGTCAAACGCGGCATCGACGTCGCGGTCTGCGCGGTTGGACTCGTAATTCTCGCCATTCCGCTGCTCATCGTCGCCGCGCTGATCAAAATCACGTCACCCGGGGGACCGGTGCTCTTCGTGCAAGAGCGGATCGGCATGAATCGAAAGCCGTTCGTGGTCTACAAGTTCCGCACGATGATTCCGAACGCAGAAGCCGAAACCGGTCCGAAAGTCGCGATGCCGGGCGATCCACGCACGACCGCGTTTGGTCGATTCATGCGCAAGACGAGCATCGACGAGCTGCCGCAGCTGTGGAACGTGCTCAAGGGGGACATGAGTCTCGTCGGACCGCGCCCGCAGCCGACGTTCTTCGACGAGCGCTACAGCGTCGAAGTTCCTCGCTATCTCGAACGCCAGCAAGTGCGCCCCGGTCTTACGGGATGGGCCGAAGTCAACGACCTCAGAGGCGCGGCGCCGATCGTCGATCGCACCATCTACGATGTCTACTACATTGAGAACTGGTCGCTGGTCCTCGACCTCAAGATCATCATGCTGACGGTGCTGCGACTGTTCTTTCAGCGGCACGCTTACTGATCAACTCTCTGACTCCGTACCGACTCACCACACTCGCGTGCGCGATCACGTGTGCATTGGCGCCGGCTTACGGCATCCGATGGCACTACGGTTTTTATCCGACGACGCTGCTCGAGCACGCGATCGTCATCACCGTCCTCGTCTTTGCGATCGAGTGGTGGCGTTCGCACGAGCGCCTGGTCTGGCGCAGCCCGTACGTCATTCCGACGCTGGTCTTCGTGGTTGCAGGCGCGATCTCGGTCGTGACCGCACCGAGCCTCACCGCCGGATTGGGTCTCTACCGCGCATATCTGCTGGAGCCCATCGCGTTCGCGCTGGTCTTGATGAACGTCCTCCGCACCGCGCAGCGGGCGGCGCTGGTGGCGGCAGGCCTCGGCGTGGGTGCGACTGTCGCGGGCCTGGCCAATTCCTATGTGGTCTTCTCAGGTCTTGTTCATCACACGTATCAGGTGACCGAGTCTCCGCCGGTGGTCATCTACATGACCGCCAACGCCGTCGCGCTTTTCGTGGTGCCGATCGTCGCGTTGGCGCTGAGCCTTGCCCTGTACGGTTCAGACCTTCGACAGCGCTGGATCGCGGCGGCGTTCGTGGTCATCGGAACGGAGATCACCGCGCTGAGCTTCTCGCGGGGCGGTTACCTGGCCCTCGCCGCCGTTGTGCTCGTCGCGGTGCTGCTGCACCCGCGGCGCTGGGTGATGCTTGCCCTGGCTGTGGTGGCCCTGGCCGCGGTGGCGGTCATTCCCCCGATTCGCCACCGGATCGTCATCGAAACGCAAAACGTCTACGGCAACACCGTGCAGAGCCGGATCGACCTCTGGACCGCGGCCGTGAAATTGATCGAGCACCGGCCGATCCTGGGCGCGGGACTGTCAGGGTTTCAGACGCGCGGCGCCCCTTACTACACGCACCTCCACACGCTTGCGAACTTCATCGACCCGCACAACATCGTGCTCAACTTCTGGGTCGAGACCGGGCTTTTGGGACTGATCGCCTTCACTTGGCTCATGGTCGTCGGGTTCATGAACACATGGAAGGGTTGGCGCGAAGCTTCAGCTGACTGGGCCCCGTTCCATCTCGGGGTGCTCCTTGCCCTGGTGGCGGTGGTGGTGCACGGCATGGTCGATGTGCCCTACTTCAAAAACGACCTCAGCCTTTTGTTCTGGACGATGATCGGCCTGACTCTGGCGGGTCGCCAGTGGGGCGCGCGAGGCGCCACAATGAAACTCCCTCAAACTCCCGGATAGTCGCGACTAACCGCGTCCCACGGCCTTCAAACTCCCGGATAGTCGCGACTAACCGCGTCCCACGGCCTTGAAAATCCCGGATCGTCGCGACGATCCGGGATTCGGTCCGCCATCAAGCTCCAAACAATGACTTCGCGATGTCCTGGCCGTTCCAATAGCTGTACTGCGTGATCGGCACAGGCAGCGCCTGGCCGGACGAGGCAAACGGGTGAAGCCCGCCATAGCCGTCCAGCTCGTATCCGGTCGCCGCGGACGTGGTGGCGCTGGGCAAGAACCACAGGGCACGCGCGATGTCAAAGCCGTTCCAGTAGGGGTACTGCGTGATCGTGGCCGGCTGAGCCGTCCCGTTGCTCCAGAACGGATGGAATCCGCCGTACGCATCGACCACGTAACCGCTCGCCGACGTCGCCGTCGAAGCGGGCGCGAGCCAGATGTCGCGGGCGATGTTCCGGCCGGGCCAGTAGCCGTATTCGGCGATGTTGATGGGCAGCGGCTTTCCGGTCACAGACCATGGATGCAGCCCGCCATAAGCGTCGAGCACGTACCCGCCGCTCTGGTCCGAAAGGAGCGTGATCTTCTTGGCCACGTCCTGACCTGGGAAGTACGGGTACTGCCACGCGGCCGGCGGCAGCGGGTTGTTGCCGATCGAGAAGGGATGGATCCCGCCGTATCCGTCGAGCTCGTAACCGCCAGTCCCGCCGGGCAGCCACACGAAGTCACGCGCGATGTCATTGCCCGGGTAGTACGGCGCCTGGCTCGGCGTCAACGATGGTGAGCCGTACGGGTGCAGGCCGCCGTACGCGTCCAGCACGAGTCCGGCCTGCGGTGGCGTCACTCCCGGGGTTCCGCTGGGTGCCATGTGCCCCGCTCGAGCCGCCGGCCAGCCGAAGTGAGGCTGGTTCGGGATGAACGGGCTGAACGCGTCTGCGTCGACCCCTCCGAACGCGTCGACTGTGTACATCTGGCAGGGGTTGGCGCCGCACGTCGGGCCGGCGCTGGGAGCGAAGTCGAGGCCCGTGACGCTGGTCGACTGGGGAACGAAGATCCAGTCGCCGTCAGCGGCCGGCGTGGCGAAGTGGTGGACGCCCTGCGGCAGGGCGGTGTTCACGACCTGATTGCCGGCCAGGTCGTAGGCGTGGAGCGATGAGCCGCCGATGTTCAGGGTCCAGACCAGGCCGCCTTCGACGATCGGCGGTCCGGGCGTGAAGCCACTGCTCGACCAGTGGACGCCAAAGCCCAGCGGCGGCGAGCCTGTGTTGACGGTCAGCGCCATCAGCTTGCTGGAGCTGTTGCAGGCGATGTACACGTCGGGATCGACATAGGCCGTGCCGCCGAACATCGCATCCCCGTAGTTGCAGCCGGGGATGGCGGTGTTCAGATCCTGTTGACCTCCGAAGCCGCCGAGGCCGCTGGTGCGGAGAAGCCACACGTTGGCCGATTTTCCGGTTTGAAAGACGATGTTTTTGGTCAGCAGGGCGGGGGCGATCGAGCCGACGTCCTGGTCCTGCTGGCTCAGATCGCACCAGTTCGACGGAGTGAAGAAGTCGAGCTCCGCCAGCGTGGGTGAAAGCTTGAACACGCCGTTGCCGTGGTCGTAATTGCCGTTGTTGCAGGGAGTGCTGCTGCCGTAACCGCCGTTGCCGGTGGCTACGTACACGTTGCCCGAGCCGTCGATCGCCATGCCCTGGCCCGCCCAGATTCCGGCCTCGCGTTGGTTCGAATCCTGGGGTTCATAGATGTGGTCTAGGGCACCACCCGTGGTCGGCACGCTGAGCACCCAAGGGTGGTAGCTGCCGCAATCGCCAAGCCAGCCGCCGAAGGGAACGTAGACCCGGCCGTTGGCCAGGCCTAGGGCTCCGCGCTGCTCGTCGACGGTCGGATCGAGCGTCGCCGGGCCCGTGGTCGTGCCCACGGTCGGGGCCAGGTCGACCGGAAAGCCGGTGACGTTGCTGCCGTCGGCCAGATGCAGAGCAAACATCTGGTACTTCGGGCCGGTCACCAGGCCCACCGCGTAGACGATGTTGGTGCTGGTGTCGATCACGGGGGTGCTCGTGATGCCGATCGGATTGATCTCCGACGCGCAGTAGTGAGTGGGCACGCTGGTTCCGGCCACGACGTGCCAGATCACGGCGCCGGTGCCTTCGTCGAGGGCGTAGACGCTGTCGTTTTCGGTGACGGCGATGACCATGCCGTTCCAGATCAAAGGCTCGGCGTAGACATTGCTGTCGAGCGGGGTGTTCCAGGTCTTGCTCGGGTTGGGCGACGCGATCGCCGGCGCGCTGGCGTCGTGGCCCGTGCGGGCGTTGTCATGGTGGTAGGTGGTCCAGCCGGAGCCGAACGAGGCCGCCGTCCTCACCGTTTGGGACGGCCGGGCCGCACCAACCGATGGGGTTGCCAGCATGGCGACGAAAACTGCACACGCGGCGGTCAACGCCGCGACCCGCGGAGCCCTCATTCCTTCTACCTCTCTTTAGTGCGAAGTGCTGTGTTGTTTAACCGCCCAGCCGCCGCGGCTGGTCGCGGGGATTCGTTATGAAGCTTTTGCCTGGGCCGGCTTGCGCTCGCCGCGCTCGGTGAGCATCCGGTTCAGGTATCCGCGAACCTGGTTTCGATCCTTGGTCTTGAAGTACCAGTCGATGGTCCGGTGCAGGCCGTCCATGAACTTCATCTTCGGCTCCCAGCCCAGGAGCTTCTTGCCGAGCTCGTTGCTGGCCACGCGGTTCATCGGGCCGGTGGGCATGTTCTTCAGGAGCTTGATCTCGGCCTTGTGACCGGTGTAGCGCAGGACTTCCTGGACCGCGTCGATGACCCGAGTTCGTTCCATCGTGCCCAGGTTGACGGCGGTGCCGTCGTCGATCTTCTCCGCGCTCAAGACCATCCCGTCCACGATGTCGCCGACGTAAGTCCAGTTGCGGACCTGGGTCCCGTCCCCCCAGACCTCGAACGGATTCTGCCCGATGAAAGCGCGGGCGATCATGGCGATGACGGCATGGTTCTCAACGCCGCGCTCACCATAAACGGTGAAGAACCGGCACGATGCGGCCTTCATGCCGTATGTCTTGTAGAAGGCCTGCAGCGTCTTCTCCCCCATCAGCTTCGTCCAGCCATACATGCCGTCAGAGTCATATGGAGGACCGACCATGTCCTCGGTGAGGTAGAGCTCTTTGGACACGTCCTGCTGGATGTAGCTGGGATAGACGCATCCGGAAGAGGCAAAGACGAATTTCTCCACCCCTTGCTCTTGCGCCGCCTGGATCAGCATCCCGTCGAGCGCAAGACTCTTGGCGCACTCCGCCTGGTGCAGATCGACGTAGCCACGTCCGCCGTGGATCGCGGCGAGGTGAAAGATGACGTCGATGCCTTTGACCGCGTCGCGCGTAACGCTTTGCTCCAGAAGATCTTTCTGGATGAACTCGACGCGGTGCGCGTTCACATGGTCCTGGATGTTCTCGATCTCACCCGAGCTGAGGTCGTCGACGATGCGAATGTGGCGAGCACCTTTGTCGACGAGCGCGTCGACGATGTGCGATCCGATGAACGATGCTCCGCCGGTGACGAGTATGCGTTTACTAGACCAGTCCAAGAAATCTCCTCACAAATCGAGTCGCAACGCGGCCATCCCGATC
>DATLKH010000235.1:0-7551 GCA_035538475.1 Candidatus Dormiibacterota bacterium
GTGGTCGGGTTTCCGGCCGTGACCATGATCCACATCACGCGCGGCTTGCTCTGAAACTTGGCGACGAAGTCCTGCCACGACGAGGAGCCCACGGCGCCCTGCTTCTCGTGAGCTTTCACGGCGTCGGCCGACAGGTCGAAGGCAACCACGCGGTGGCCGCGCTGGATCAAGCGGAGGGCCATGTTGCCGCCCATGCGGCCCAGGCCCACCATTCCCATCTCCATTGAGAGAAGCTTAAAGTTCGCGCCTATCCCGGATGGTCGCGACGATCGTGGGTTTTCACGTGCGACAATCCCGGATCGTCGCGACGATCCGGAGTTATCTGAGCGCCGCGGCGGCCGCGTAGAACTCGAGCGCTGCCGCGGTCAGGGCGAAGACGATCATCGAACCCAGCCAGACCGCGACCAGTCGGAGCTTCGGCCGTCCGCCTTCGAGGCCGTAGATGACCAAGGCCGCAAAGACCACAATCGCAGCGAAGATCCACCAGGCTCTGATCGGGACCGGAGCAGGAGCCCAGTAGCAGTTTCCCGCGGGAGGCGTGGCCTGGCAGTTGGGCGCCGCCACAAGCACCCGCTCGACGACAGTCACGGATCGTCGCGACGAACCGAACTATTCGCGCGCCAAAACCCCGGATCGTCGCGACGATCCGGGGTTACTTGAGCGCCGATTTCACTGCCGCCGTCAGCGCCCGCCAGCCCGCCGCCGGAGTCCGCCCCAGCGTGACTCGAACCACCGGCAGCCGGCGCGAGGTGAGCGACTGCAGATCTCCGATCGCCTGCGCCTGCTTCAGCACCGAGAAGCCGTAGGGCTGACCCGGGATCGGTACGTCCTTGGCGTCGTCCAGCACGATCTGCAGGAACAACCCGGTCTTCGGCCCGCCTTTGTGCAGCTGTCCGGTCGAGTGCAAGAAACGAGGGCCGTAGCCCGAGGTGGTCGCCAGGCGCGTCTTGTCGCGGACCGCGGTGCGGATGGCCGCGATCGCCGCTTCAGATTGGGCCGTGCGTGCGGTGTAGGCCATGATCGCGAAATAAGAGCCGCGCTTGGCTTTCTTGAGCAGGGAGCGGATCTCTGCACTCGCCTGCGCCGCGGCCACCGATTCGGCCGGCGGCAGCTTGCCTCGACTCTTGAACTGCGACAGCACCTTCTTGGTGTTGTCCTTCGACTCCTGGACGTTCGGCTGATCGAAGGCGTCGATGCCGAGCACCGACCCTGCGATCGCGACCGCGACCTCCCAGCGGAAGAACTCGCCGCCCAGATCCAGCTTGTCGCGCAGGGTCAGCGTGACGACTGGCTGGCCCGCCTTCTCGAGCGCCTGGACCTGGCGGTTGGGCCCATCGGAATCCATGCGGATGTAGACGAAGAGACGGTCGTCTCCGTAGACCGCGGGCTTGCCGACCGGCTCGCCTTCGATGGGCACGATTCCCTTCCCTTCTTTGCCCGTGCTCTCGGCGATCAGCTGCTCGACCCAGTATCCGAACGTGGCCACTTTCGGCGAGGCGATGAGCGTGACTTTGTTGCGCCCCTGGGTCGCGAACTTGCCCATCACTGCGCCGAGCCACACGCCGGGTTTCCCCTCGACCGGCACCGCGTCCGCGCACGAGTGCTCCATCTCGGTCGCGCGCTCCAGCAGCTCCCGCACGTCGACGCCCATCAAGGCTCCAGGCACGAGTCCGAAGTAAGAGAGCGCCGAGTAGCGGCCGCCGATGTCCGGCGGGTTTTGAAAGATCCAGCGGAAGCTGTTTTCCTTGGCCAGCTTCTCCAGCGACGTGCCCGCGTCGGTGATCGCGGCAAATTGCTTTCCGTTGTGCTTGGTCTGGTCCCAGAAATAAGCGAAGTGGGACAGCGTCTCCGTGGTCTCACCCGACTTGGAGGCGACGACGAAGAGCGAGTCCGCGATCTTGATCTTCGAGCGGACGCCGAGAATGGTCGCCGGGTCGGTGGTGTCCAGTACGTGCAGCGCCGGATGGCCCTTGACCTTGCCGAACGTGTTGCGCAACACATCGGGACACAGGCTCGATCCGCCCATGCCGAGAAGCACGACGTCGGAATACACGCGCCCATCCCTCGCCAGGCCGGTGAACTCGTGCAGCTTCTCCTGCATCTTGTCCGAGACGTCCAGCCAGCCCAGCCGGTCGTGGATCTCCTGGCGCTTGGCCGGATCAGTGCTCCACAGCGTCGAGTCTTTGGCCCACAGCCGGCGCGGCGCGTCCTCTTTCTGCAGCTTGTTGACCTGCGTGTCGATCGCAGGCTGCAAGCGGCCGAAGTTGTACCACTGGCGCGGGCCCTTGCCGGCGCGGATGTCGCGTGCCGATTTCTTCAGGGTGTTGAGCAGGCTCTCGAACGACTTGACGAACTGTTCGACGCCCTCGACTTCGAGCTCGTACGTGACCTGGCTCATGTCCACGCCGACACCGGCCAGCTGAGTGAGCTGGCGCTTGGCAAGGTCGACGTTCTCGTCGATGCTCCGGCGCACTTCGCCGTGCTCGCGAAATGCGGCCAGCGTTTGCGGCGGAACCGTGTCCACGGTCTCCGGACCGATCAGCTCTTCGACGTAATAGGTGTCGGGATAGCGCGGGTCTTTGGTCGAGGTGCTCGCCCACAAACAGCGCTGCGTGCGCGCGCCGGCCTTGCTCAGCTTCTGCCATCGCGGCGTGCCGAAGAGCTCCTTCCAGCGCTCGTACGCCATCTTCGAGTTGGCGATCGCCGCCTTCCCCAACAGCCGCTCCAGCTCTTGCTTCTGTCTCGGGTCCTGGGTCGCGTTGATCTTTTCGGTCAGCGCCTTGTCGACCTTGGTGTCGACGCGGCTGACGAAAAAGCTCGCCACGCTCGCGACCTTGCTCAGGTCGCCGCCTCTCTTTTGGAGCGTCTCCAGACCGGACATGAACGCCTCGACGACCTCTGCGTAGCGGTCGACCGAAAAGATGAGCGTGATGTTGATGTTGTTTCCCTTCGAGATCTGGTCTTCGATCGCGGGCAGGCCTTCTTTGGTGGCGGGAATTTTCACCATCACGTTCGGCCGCCGGCAGCGGTCGTGCAGGTACTCGGCGAACTTGATCGTCTTGTGCGTGCTGTTGGCGATCGTCGGACCGACCTCGATGCTCACGAAACCGTCTTTGCCTTTGGTCTTGTCGTAAACGGGACGGAAGACGTCGGCCGCGGCCTGCACGTCTTCGATCATCAGGTCCCAGAGCATCTCCTCCGGCTTCGCGCCTTCGCGCACCAGCTTGACGAGCGCCTCGCTGTAGTCGGTGGATCCGCTGACGGCCTTGTCGAAGATGGTCGGGTTCGACGTGACGCCGGTCAGGCCTTCATCGCGCAGGCGCGCCAGCTCGCCGGAGGTGATGAGCTGGCGGCGGATGTTGTCCAGCCAGAGCGACTGGCCTTGGTCGCGGAGCTCTTTGATCGAGTTGGGCTTGGTTGCGACGGCCATCACTTTGTGGTCACCAATCTCGTGGCCGCCGCGACGATGTGCTTGGCCGAGATGCCGGCGGCGTTCAACAGCTCTTCGGGCTTGCCGGATGTGGGCAGCTCCTTGACCGCCAGATGCGCGATCCGCGGAGCGGGATCGGCGGCGAGCGCTTCCAGGACCGCGGCGCCGATGCCGCCCTGTGCGTAGTGGTCTTCGACGATCACAAGCCGTCCTTTGGTCACGCGCACTGCTTCCCGAAGCGTCCTCACGTCAACCGGTTTGATGGAGTAGAGGTCGATGACTCGCGCCGGAATCTTCCTCGCCGCCAGCTGATCCGCCGCGGCCAGGCACTGATGCAGCGTGACGCCGGCGCCGATGAGCGCGACCTTGTCCTTCGGGCTTTGACGCAGAACTTTCGACCCGCCGACCTTGAAGGTTTCGTTGGCTCCGTAGAGCGTCGGATAGGCGCCCCGTGTGGTGCGCATGAAGACGATGCCCGGCGTATCCGCCATCACGCGCGTGAGCTTCGCCGCCTGGTTGGGGTCGCTGGGATACAGCACTGTCGAGCTGTGCACCGCGCGCATCATCGCGATGTCTTCGAGCCCCATCTGCGAGGGACCGTCTTGACCGATCTCAACACCGCAGTGCGAACCGACCAGCCGCAGGTTGGCCTGTGAGATGCCGGCCATCCGGATGAAGTCGTAGGCGCGCGTGAAGAAGGTCGCGAACGTCGACGCGAAGGGAATGTAGCCGCGCACGCTCATGCCGACCGCGGTGGAGACCAGCTGCTGCTCCGCGATCCAGACTTCGAAGAAGCGGTCTGGGTACTTCTCCGCGAACTCGTCCGAATGAGTGGAGTTGGAGACTTCGCCGTCCATCGCGACGACTTCCGGCATCACGGCCAGCGCGAGCAGCGCGTCGCCGAAGGCCTTGCGCGTCGCGACCTTGTCGTCCTTTCCATACGCCGGCAACTTGGGCTCGCCGGCGGCCGGCTTCTTGGGCGCTGGGCCGCGCTCCGGCTTTTGGGTCTTGACCTTCAGGTTGCGGATGCCGCCCAGCTCCTTGATGGCGCGCTCGGCCATATCGGGCGGCAGCGGCTTGCCGTGCCAGCCGTTCTTGTTTTCGATCTCGGAGAAGCCCTTGCCCTTGATCGTCTTGGCGATGATCACGGTCGGCTTTTCCTGGTTGCCGAGGGCTTCGCCGTAGGCGCGGTCGATGGAGGGGAAGTCGTGGCCGTCGATCACGATCGGATAGCAGCCGAACGCTTCGACGCGGCGGCGGTAGGCGTCGAGATTCCACTCGAACTCGGTCGGGCCGCGCTGGCCGAGGCGGTTGACGTCCCAGATCGCGGTCAGGTTGCCGAGCTTGTAATGCGAGGCCTTGTCGAGCGCTTCCCAGATCGAGCCTTCGGCGAGCTCGGAGTCACCGCACAGGACCCACACGTGATAGGGCAGCTTGTCGAGGTACTGGCCGGCGATTGCAACGCCGACCGCGACGGGCAGGCCCTGGCCGAGCGATCCGGTGGCCACGTCGACCCACGGGATGACCGGCGTGGGATGTCCCTGCAGGCGCGACCCGAATTTTCTGAACGTCATCATCTCTTGATCGGTGACGGCGCCGACCGCTTTGTACATGGCGTAAAGCAGCGGCGAGGCGTGACCCTTGGAGAAGATCAAGTGGTCGTTGTTCGGGTCTTTGGGCTTGCTCCAGTCGTACTGGAGATAACGCGCCGCCAGGACGGCGATGAGGTCAGCGGCAGACATGGACGAGGTCGGGTGGCCGGAGCCGGCCGCGGTGCTGCAGCGGATGGAGTCGACCCTCAACTGCTGACCTAACTGTCGTGTGAACTCGAGATCTGTGGTCGGAATCGTCTCGGTGACAGCCATGTCACTCCTTCACAAAGAGATCGGTTTGGATCTGGTTTTAAGTTTAGGTATCCCGACCAATCGAGCAGATAAGACCCGTTTGACGCCAGAGCCGCCAAATTCGTCAGAAATAAGGCTCCTCTGACGTCAGAACCGCCAAATCCAGCTCGTTAGATGGCGGCTAGCCGTTCCACCTCTGAAACCATCCCGTCCAGGATCCTCAGCCCCGCATCCCAGAATCCCGGATCGGTGATGTCCATCCCGATTCGCCTCACCAGCTCGTCCGGCCGCGTCGACCCGCCGGCCGCGAGGAAGTCCAGGTACTGATCGACAAACGTCGGCCCCACCTCGAGATAGCGGTGGTACACCGACAGGGCGAGCAGGTTTCCGAACGAGTATGCATACACATATCCCGGGGTGTGCAGGAAGTGCGCCACGTAGCTCCACCAGACCTTGTGCTCGTCGGTCAGCGTCAGCGCGTCGCCGAACATGGCCTGCAGCTTTTCCTGGAACAGCTCGCCCAGCTCATCGACCGACAGCTCTCCCTGCTTGCGCCGCGCATTGTGCACAGCGTCCTCGTATCGGTTGAACGCCACCTGGCGAAATACCGTCGCGAACGCGTCCTCGCACTGGTTGGCCAGCATCGCCAGCCGAACCTTCGGATCCTTCTCCTCGGCCATGATCCGGTCGAACGTCAGCGCCTCGCCGAAAACCGATGCAGTCTCGGCGAGCGTCAGCGGCGGCGAGTAATCGAAGATGTGCTGCTTCGACGCGAGCATGTCATGCAGCCCATGGCCCAGCTCGTGCGCCATAGTCAGCGCATCGCGCAGCTTGCCCGTGAAGTTCAGCATCACGTACGGGTGGTGGTGCGGCGTGACGCCCATGCAGTACGCGCCACCACGCTTGCCCGGTACGACCGGCGCATCGATCCACCGCTTGTCGAAGAAAGACTCGATCATCGCTCCGGCCTTCTTCGAGAAGCGGTTGTACGAGCCCAGCACGAGCTCTTTCGCGTCGTCCCAGCTCACCGTCTCTTTCGTATCCAGCACCGGCGCGTACCGATCCCACTCATACAGCTCATCCACACCGAGCAGCTTTCGCTTGACGCGGTAGTAGCGGATGCATGTGTCGTAGCGGTTCGTGACCGCATCGACCAACGCTTGCACGGCCTCGTCGGAAGTTTCGTTGGCCAGGTTGCGTGAGCTGATCCACGTCGGAAAACGCCGCAACCGATCGTCGATCGCTTTCTCCTGCATGATCACGTTGAAGATGTAGGCGCGGGTGCGCACGTCGGCGCCCAGTGATTCGGTGATCGCATGGCTGACCCTGCGGCGAAGCTCGCGGTCCGGCTCACGCAGCGCCGTCAGCGCTTGCTCCAGCGCCATTTCTTGACCGTCGAGCTCGACCCGAATGACCGCGCACAGTTCCTCGAACAACCGCACCCAAGCCCCATTCCCCACCGGGCTGAATTCCGTGAGGACTCGCTCTTCCGGCTCTGTCATCTGGTGCGGCCGGAACTTCCGCGCCTCCTCGACGGTGTGCCGGTAGATCGCGGAGGCGGGATCGGCGAAGAGCTCGGCTGCGTGGTCGTCCGTGATCTGTGCCAGCTCGAGCGCGAAAAAAACCATGTGGCTGCCGCGCTCGGCGCTCGCCTCGCGAACGCGCGCGAGCAATCGGCCCGCCGCGTGGTCTTGCGTTTTCTCGCTGTGCAGCAAGTACGCGTAGACCTCGGGTTTGACTGCTTGCTCTTCGTAGTCACCGAGCTCACGCATCATCGCCGCGAACGATTTGGGATCCAGCGTCGCGACCCTGCCTTTGTACTTCGCCTCGAAAGCCGTCGCCGTTTCCAGCGTCGAAGCCAGCACCGACTCGATATTTGGATCGTCAGGCGACTTGAAAAGGTCGCTCAGATCCCAGCGAACGTCCTCCGCCCCCGTGATTTGTACTGCTTCAGCCACAACAAACTCAGGATATCCGCTGCGCCAGCTCCCGCACCCTTTCGGGAGCCGGCCATCGGCCCGCGTACGCGCCTTCGTTGACGGCCGCCGTGACTTCATCGAGGAGCAAGGCGTTCATCGCGTGCTGATACTCGAGCGGAGTCACGGGCGGAGCGCCGCACCGGCTCAAACGTCTTTGCAGCCGTTCGTACAAACGCAATAGCTCGGACTCGCCGGGCTGGGGCCGCGGGCCTCCTCTGCCCCACCTCCGGCGCAACCATGCATAAAGGAAGACGATCCCGATTGCGATCGCGAGCGCGGGAGCGATCAGGCCCAGAAT
>DATLKH010000236.1:0-3671 GCA_035538475.1 Candidatus Dormiibacterota bacterium
GAAGACGACCTACGCGTGCTGGTCTTCTGGGCGCCTCCGCACACGTCCGCCTAGCGTCGATTTCAAACCGCCTGTGCGGTCAGGACTCTCCGGACGTCGCGAGCCACCTCGACGTCTTCGTGCGCTTTGATCACCAGCGTCGGCACGCGCGCACCGGCCGCGCTGATGTCGTTGTCGGGCCCGAGCGAGGAGTTGAGCGTGGGGCCGATCTCCAGGCCGAGAAAGCGAAGACCTGACACGGTCGCGGCTCGCACCGGGGCCGAGTTCTCCCCTACTCCACCGGTGAAAACCAGCGCATCCATGCCGCCCATAGCGGCCGCCATCGCGGCAATCAAGCCGCGGAGCCGGTGCACGTAAACGTCGAAGGCCAGCTCGGCGTCATCGTCACCGCCTTCGATGCGCCTCAAGACTTCGCGCATGTCTGGAGTGGCGGCGAGCGCAAGCAGCCCTCCGTTTCGATCGAGAGCCTCGGTCAGCTCAGGCTCGCCGAGCCCGGCGTGCCTCTGCAGGTACAGCAGCATTCCTGGATCGACAGTGCCTGAGCGCGTGGCCATGACCAGGCCTTCGAGTGGCGTGAACCCCATGGTGGTGTCGACTGACCGTCCGTTCTGGACCGCGGCCAGCGATGCGCCCGCGCCGAGATGGCACGTCACGACCCGGAACTGCGTGAGCGGGCGATGCAGCATCTCAGCCGCGCGCCGCGCCGCATACGCGTGCGAGAAACCGTGAAACCCGTAGCGCTGGACTCCGTAGCGCTGGCGCCATTCCATGGGGACCGCATAGGTCGAGGCGGCGGCGGGCATACGAGCGTGAAAGGCCGTGTCGAAGCAGGCCACGCCCGGAACGCGAGGCAGCACCTCTCTGGCGGCGGCGATCGCGGCCAGAGCAGAGGGCAGATGGAGCGGCGCCAGGTCGGTGATGGTGACGAGATAGCGGATGACCTCCGCATCGATCCGCACCGACGTCCGATAACGAGGCCCGCCGTGGACGATGCGATGTCCTACGGCTTCGACCGCACCCATTCCCCGGATCGCCGCCGCCAGTTTCGAAGCGTCGAGGCGGCCCTCCGCCACTTCGAACTCGTTATCCGAGGCCACTCTCCCGTCCTGATCGACGAGGCTGACCTTCAGCGAGCTCGATCCAGCGTTGAGGACCAGAACGCGCACGCGACTACGGCTTCTTCGTCAATACGGCCACATCCAGTTGAGAACGTCCGGCGAGTCCTGACCGTGGTCACGTGTGTATTGACGGTGTCTCAGGCGCTCGTCGACCATCAACTGGCGCACGTGCGCAGCCCTCGAGCCCAGTGAAGGCACCCGGTCGATCACATCCATGACGAGGTGAAAGCGATCGAGGTCGTTCAACATGACCATGTCGAACGGAGTGGTGGTCGTGCCTTCCTCTTTGTAGCCTCGGACGTGCATGTTGTCGTGATTGGTGCGCCGGTAGGTAAGACGGTGGATCAGCCACGGATATCCGTGGTAGGCGAAGATCACCGGCTTGTCTTTGGTGAAGACTTCGTCGAACTCCGCGTCGGGCAAACCGTGCGGATGCTCGCTCGGAGGCTGCAGACGCATCAGGTCGACGACGTTGACGAATCTCACGGCCAGTTCGGGCAGGTGCTGCCGGATCAGATCTGCCGCCGCCAGGGCTTCGAGCGTCGGAATGTCCCCGGCACAAGCCAGCACGAGATCGGGTTCGCGCCCTTCATCGGTGCTCGCCCAGTCCCAGATGCCCAGCCCGCGGGTGCAGTGTGCGATCGCGCCGTCCATCGACAGATAGTTCAAAGCCGGCTGCTTACCGGCGACGATGACGTTCACGTAGTCTCGGCTGCGCAGACAGTGGTCCGCAACTGATAAGAGGCAGTTGGCGTCCGGTGCGAGGTACACGCGAATGACCTCGGCTTTTTTGTTGATGACGTGGTCGATGAAGCCAGGGTCCTGGTGAGAGAAACCGTTGTGGTCCTGCCGCCAGACATGCGATGAGAGCAGATAGTTCAAGGACGCGATGGGGCGCCGCCAAGGTATGTCATGCGCTGTCTTCAACCACTTCGCATGCTGGTTGAACATCGAGTCCACGATGTGGATGAAGGCTTCGTAGCAGTTGAACAAGCCGTGCCGTCCGGTGAGCAGGTAACCCTCGAGCCATCCTTCGCACAGGTGCTCGCTCAACACCTCCATCACGCGTCCGTCCGATGCGAGGTGGTCGTCGCCCTGGATCAGCTCCGCATCCCAGGCGCGATCGGTCACCTCGAAGAGGGCACCGAGACGGTTCGACACCGTCTCGTCCGGGCCGAAAATGCGGAAGTTGTCCGGATTCATCTTCACGCTGTCGCGGAGAAAGTTGCCCAGAATGCGCGTGGCCTCGGTCGATCCGGTTCCCGGGCGCGCCACCTGGACCGCGTAATCGCGGAAGTCCGGCAGATGCAGGTCGCGCAACAGCTCGCCCCCATTGGCGTGTGGATTTGCGCTCATCCGCCGAGCGCCCATCGGCGGCAAATTCATCAGCTCGTCGACCAGGCAGCCCGCCGGATCGAAGAGCTCCTCGGCTTTGTAGCTGCGCATCCAGTCCTCGAGGATCTTCAGATGCTGCGGATTGGATGCGAAGTCCGTCACCGGCACCTGGTGGGCGCGAAACGTGCCCTCGACCTGAAGTCCATCCACGACCTTCGGACCCGTCCAGCCCTTGGGCGTGCGCAGCACGATCATCGGCCACGCCGGCCGGCCGGCGCCATGATCTGATCGGGCCGCTTGCTGGATTCGCGCAATCTCGTCCAGCGCCCAGTCGAGGGCGGCCGCCATTTGTTGATGGACGGCCATTGGATCATCACCTCTGACGAGAACCGGGTTGTGCCCATAACCCACGAGCAGCTCGCGCAGCTCCGGCTCCGGGATGCGAGCAAGCACAGTCGGATTCGCGATCTTGTAGCCGTTCAGATGGAGGATCGGCAGCACCGCACCGTCACGCGCGGGATTCAAGAACTTGTTCGAATGCCAGCTCGCGGCCAGCGGACCGGTTTCGGCCTCGCCGTCCCCGACGATGCAGAACACCGTCAGCTTCGGGTTGTCGAACACCGCCCCATAGGCATGAACGAGCGCGTAGCCGAGCTCGCCCCCCTCATGAATCGATCCCGGAGTCTCGGGTGCGTTGTGACTTGGGATGCCGCCTGGAAAGGAAAACTGGCGGAACAGCTTCCGAATACCGGTCTCGTCCATCGTCACATCGGGATAGCGCTCGGTGTACGTCCCTTCGAGATACGCGTTCGCCACACCGGCGGGACCGCCGTGACCCGGTCCCATCACATAGATCGCGTCCAGCTCGCGCTTCTTGATCACGCGGTTCGCGTGCGCGTAGACGAAGTTGATACCTGGTGTCGTGCCCCAATGGCCGAGCAACCGCGGCTTGATGTCTTGAAGCGCGAGCGGCCGCTTGAGCAGCGGATTGTCGAGCAGATAGATCTGTCCTACGCAGAGGTAATTCGCCGCTCGCCAGTACGCATTCAGCAGGCGCAGCTCGGTTGAATCCAGCGGCTGCGCCCGCTCCACGTCTGGCGGGTGGACAGCGGTGCGGCCGGCCATCAACTCATCAGTATGGTGACCGCGTCCCCGGCGCGGAAGGCGGCACTCGGGCGTCGGTTAGCGGATTGGATTCGCAGTACAGGTCCTTAACAT
>DATLKH010000237.1:0-8313 GCA_035538475.1 Candidatus Dormiibacterota bacterium
CGTCGTTCCATGGCGTGCCCGGATTGCGCGCCACATAGACCACAAGCCCGATTGCGACGGCGATCGAGGCGATCAAGAAGATTCCGGCTCCAGCCGGCGCAACCCCGAACGCGGCCCCGGAATTCCGAACGTTGGTGATACCCACGAGGTGTCCGACCACGGGCACCTCCGTGCCATACGCGATCTGTGCCGCGACGAGCGCTTTGGTGACGCGGTCGAGGACAAACACGAGCGCTGCCACGACCACGAAGAGGATTCGCCCCGTGCTCAGGAGTGTCGCTTGATTCCGATCCAGATCTGCTCTCCTTCCAACATCATCTGATCGCCCTCGAAGCCGTCCATCCGCCCGGCTTCAAGCGTGACGGAAAGGGTCTCGTTCTTTATGTAGTCGGCGTGCCGCTTGAACGCCCGGTCGATCAGTCCATCAGCGTCATACCGCGTGTCGATACGGTCCTCCACGTTCAGGCCGGCCTTCTTACGCTTGTCCTGAATCACGCGCACGACCTCGCGGGCAAGGCCTTCGAGCTTCAAGTCCTCGCTGATCACCGTGTCCAACTTCACGCCGGATGCGCCAAAAGTGAGGTTCTTCACGTTCAGCTCATCACGGACGATCGCGGCGATGTCCTCCTGCAGCGGATCGCCAGGAAGGGCGATGCCGGCGAGTGGTTGTCGAACCTTGAGCCGCGCCGCATCACGCGCCGCCAAACCCGCCTCAACGGCTTGCCGGGCGCGGGTCATCTCGGTTTCGAGTGTGGGATCTTCCGCCCCGTGCTTGGTCGGGAAGTCGGTGAGGTGAACCGACTCGCCGCCGGACAGGTTGCGGTACATACCATCGGCCACGAAAGGAGCGAAAGGCGCCATCAGCCCGCAAACCGTGCGCAGCGCCTCGTACAGCGTTTGATAGGCCGCCTGCTTGTCTGAGTCCGACTGCGATTTCCAGAATCGCCGTCGTGAGCGACGGATGTACCAGTTGGAAAGTTCGTCGACGAAACGCTGGATCCGGCGGGCCGGCTCGACCGCGTCATAGGCGTCGAGTCCGGTGTTGACCGCATCGACCAAGCCGCTCAGCCTCGAAAGCAGCCAGCGGTCAAGGACGTGCCGCTGCTCGAGTGCGATGGCGGGCCGGTTCGGATCGAAATCGTCCAGGCGCGCGTATGTGACAAAGAACGTGTAGCAGTTCCACAGCGGGATGAAGAACTGCTGCACGGTTTCTTTGAGCGCCGTATCGCCGGTGCGATAGTTCTCGCCCACCTGAGTCGAGGTGTAGAAGTACCAGCGCACGGCGTCGGCACCGAACGTCTCGAACAGGTAGTTGGGATCGAGCACGTTGCCGCGCGACTTCGACGATTTCTTCCCGGTCGGGTCGACCACGTGCCCGAGGCAGATCACGTTCTTGTACGAGTTCGTGTGGAAGAGCAGCGTCGAAGTCGCGAGCAGCGTGTAGAACCAGCCACGTGTCTGGTCGACCGCCTCGGAGATGAAGTCCGCCGGAAACGTCTCCTCAAAGAGCTCTTTGCCTTGGCGCGGGTAGCCGCGCTGTGCGTAGGGCATCGATCCTGAGTCGAACCAGGTATCGAGCACCTCGGGCACGCGGCGCATCACGCCGCCGCACTTATCGCAGGGCAGAGTCACGGCGTCGATGTAAGGGCGGTGCAGATCGGCGTCGGCGCCCAGGCCGAGCTCGTCGGCTGAGCTGACGATGCGTTTGTGATCACACCCTTCGCAGACCCAGATCGGCACCGGCGTGCCCCAGTACCGGCTGCGCGAGAACTGCCAGTCGACGTTGTTGCGCAGCCACTCGCCCATTCGCCCGGTCTTGATGTGCGCGGGCACCCAGTTGGTCGCGTCATTGTTCGCGATCAGCTCTTCCTTTCGCTCCGTGGTCCGGATGTACCACGCGTCGAGCGCGTAGTAGATGAGCGGCGTCTTGCAGCGCCAGCAGAACGGATAGGTGTGGAGTGTTGTCTCGGCCTTGTACATCAAGCCGCGTGCCTTGAGGTCGTCGATGATCAGCGGGTCTGCCTCTTTGACGTGGAGGCCTGCGAACTTCTCGACGTACGGCAGAAACTTTCCATCGAGCCCAACCGTGTGCTTGAAGGGAATGGCTTTTTCCTGGCACAGGCGCAGGTCGTCGACTCCGTAAAGCGCTGAAGTGTGCACGACGCCCGTGCCTTCGTCGGTGGAGACAAAGTCCGCGTCGACCACGTACTGGGCACGACCCTTCTCCGGGACCGAATATGGATAGAGCGGCTCGTACTCGAGCCCGACGAGTTCCGAGCCCAGCATCCGCTCGACCACCTCAGGTGGCTCGCTCAGCACCTGGATCCGCGACTCCGCGAGGATCAGATACTCGTCGCCCGACTTGACCTTGACGTAGACGATCCCCGGATCGACGGCGAGCGCGACGTTGCCCGGAAGCGTCCACGGCGTCGTGGTCCACGCAAGGATCGATGTCTTCGGATCCTTCTTGAGCCGGAACTTGATGAAGATGCTCGGGTCCGGAACGTTGTCCTGATAGCCCTGCGCCAGCTCGTGACTCGAGAGCGGTGTCCCGCATCGCGAGCAGTACGGCGCGACGCGAAATCCCTTGTAGACGAGGTCTTGCTTCCACATCTCGCTGAGCGTCCACCAGACGGACTGGATGTAGTCGGAGGTCAGCGTCCAGTAGGCGTGCTCGTAGTCCTGCCAGAACGCCATGCGATGGCTGAAAGCCACCCAATCGTCGACGTATTCGTACACGCTTTGGCGGCACAGCTCGACAAATCGCTCGACGCCGACTTCGTTCTCGATCTCGAATTTTCCGGAGATCTTCAGCTTCTTCTCGACTTCGATCTCGACGGGAAGGCCGTGCGTATCCCAGCCCGCTTTACGCTCGACGTAGAAGCCTTTCATCGTCTTGTAGCGGCCGAACAGGTCTTTGAAAGCGCGAGCCAGGATGTGGTGCGTGGCCGGCTTCCCGTTGGCGGTGGGCGGGCCCTCATAGAAGACAAATCGAGGTTTGCCTTCACGCAGCGCGAGCGAGCGCTGGAAGGTGTCTTCCTTCTTCCACTGCTCCATGACCTGGACTTCCAGGTCCGGGAAGCTGATCCGCTGGTCGACTTTTTCGAACACGCTCACTCCACAGATTGGTTTCTGGGACGAGTCGTGTATGCGACCCGCGGTACCACCCAGATTCCGGTGGCGATCACCACCGGCGCTTCCTTGGGTTCCGGCTCGGGAGTGATCTCGATTCCGCCTTCGGCCGCCCTGCTCTCAGCTCTCCAGGGCTCTCTGTCGACCGCTCAAACGGATCTACCTGTCTCCGTCAACGCCGAGCGAACCTTGATTCTACCGTGGACCGATTTCGGCAGCCTGCCGTCAGCGGACCAGGTTGCGCAGCAAGGCGATCAGCACCGAACCCGCCACCCAGACCACCAACGGCGACAGGTCGAAGCCGCCGACGAAGGGTAAGCGGCGCCTGATCGGCGCCAGCACCGGCTCAGTGATCGCAAAGAAAAAGCGTGCGATCGCATTGGTCGAGTACGGCGGATAGACCCAGCGGAGAATCACCGCGATCAGGACCACGAGGATGTAGACCTCGATCACGAATATGAGCAGACTGGCGACAGCGGCCACTTAATGCGGCCGCGGGCCGAAGAGAGCCTGGCCCAGACGCAGCATCGTGCTGCCCTCCTCGACGGCTGTTTCGAAATCGGAGCTCATGCCCATGGAAAGGATAGGGAGCGATTTTCCCAGCCGTTCCTGCGCATCGTCGCGAAGGGTCCGCAGCTCGCGAAAGGCCGGCGCCGGATCGCCGCCGGTCGGACCCATAGCCATCAGTCCCCGCAAATCGAGCCAGTTTGAGGCGACCTGTATCAACTCCATCGCGTGCTCAGGATCGACGCCGGTTTTCTGCGCTTCGCGGGCGATGTTGACCTCGATCAGAACCGCCTGCTGCGGATTCGCCCTGGCCAATGCTTCGAGCAGGTGTCGCGAGTCGATCGACTGAATCAATGCGAATCGCTTGGCGGCGGAGCGGACCTTGTTCGTCTGTAGATGACCGATCAAGTGCCATTCCGCGCCCTCGACTTCGTCCATTTTCCTGAGCGCTTCCTGGACCCGGTTCTCACCCAGCGCCGTAAGTCCCGCCGTGATGGCTTCGCGGCATACCCGGGGACCAAAGCCCTTGGTTACCGCGACGATCGCGATTTCCCGCGGATCGCGATCCACCCGTTCGATGCTCGCGCGAACCGCTGCGAGATTTTCAGCAACCCTCACCGCAAAGCGACGATGGCGCCGAATCGAGAACCGTCCGGATAACGTCTGTGTGACGGAAAGAGGTAGCTCTCTTTCGTGCACATTCCGATCTCGTAGATCGCGTTGACTCCCGCCTCTTCCAGCTGTGCGCCGTTGGCGGATGCAAGGTCGAGGAGCAACCGGTCACTCTTGCCGGGCCACACGAATCGGGCATCGAATTTGCCTGCGACTTCGGGACCGACCTCGTAGCAATGACCGCATATACCGGGGCCGATGCCCGCCACGATGTTCCGGCAGCCGAACTCGTCCTGCATGAAGCGCACGGCGGCGCCTGCCACTCCTTCGCTGGTCCCGCGCCATCCGGCGTGCACCAGCCCCGCCACTTTCTTCGCCGGATCCCAGAGCACGATCGGATAGCAGTCGGCGTAGGTCGCGAACAAGGCCACGCCCGGCCGGTCTGTGATCAGTGCATCCACGTCGTCGACCGAGCCGCCTGGTTCGTCGACCCGCGCGGCCGCCGCTCCGTGCACCGCTCCGATCGTCGTCAGCTCTGCGCTCTCGAGCCCGAGCACCTCCATGAACGAGCGGCGGGCCGAGAGAACCGGTCCGGGGTCGGGCGCGTGCTTCAGCCCTACAGACCCGAGCAGCACCGTCGAAAATCCGTGCACGAGGCCCGGCTCGTCGGCCAGCTCGGGAATGTGAAGCGCGGCGGGGATCGTCTTCACGGATAGTCGCGCCTACCCGGAACATCCCGGCGCTGGGGAGCGGGAATTGTTCGGATAGCCGCGCCTATCCGATGCGGGTCCATAGCCTTGAGTATTACGAACGGCGCGAGCTCAGTACCTGTTCGATCTCCCGTTTGACCTGCTGCAGGTCCATGAACTCGCGATAAACGGAGGCAAAGCGGATGTACGCCACCTCGTCGAGGTCTCGCAGCCGGACCATCACCATCTCGCCGATCTCCTGACTCGGAATCTCGACCCGCCCGGAGCGGCGAAGCTCAGCCTCGATGTCGTCGACGATCGCCCGCAGTCGCTCGGGCGAGATGTCGCGTTTCTCAGTCGCCTTCTTCAGACCGTTGAACAGTTTTTGCGGGTCGAAGTCCTCGCGGCGCCCATCCTTCTTGGTGACGAAGAACGGCACGGTTTCGATCCGCTCGTACGTGGTGAAGCGCTGCCCGCACTGTAGGCACTCGCGCCGGCGGCGAATCGCCTCCCCGACCTCAGAGTCTCGGGAGTCGACCACCTTCAGGTCGGGGTGGCCGCAGTACGGACAGCGCAAAATTCAATTCCTCGGTTTCTACATCCGGTTTCGCAAGAAGGCCGGGATGTTGATGTCTCCGAGCTCTTCGAGACCGAACTCGGGCCGCTCGATCGTACGACGCGCCGTCTCCTGCCTGGCTTCCTGCTGCGTCTTGCCGCCGAAGCCGGTCGCGATGACGGTGATCTTGATCTCGCCGCCCATCGTGTCGTCGCGGACCACACCGAAGATGATGTTGGCGCCAGGGTCAGCCGCCGCCCGGACGATCTCGGCCGCTTTCTGGACCTCTTGCAGCGTGATGTCCTTGCCGGCCGTGATGTTGAACAAGATGCCCTTCGCGCCGTCGATCGACGTCTCGAGCAGCGGGCTGGAAACGGCCTGCTTGGCGGCGTCTTCCGCCCGCGAGTCTCCGGCGCCGTGGCCGATGCCCATCAAGGCCTCGCCCGCGTTTTCCATGATCGCCTTCACGTCGGCGAAGTCGAGGTTGATAACGCCCGGCTGAGTCACCAGGTCTGAAATGCCCTGGACGCCCTGGCGCAGCACATCGTCCGCCATCCGGAACGCCTCTTCCAACGTCGTCTTGGAGCTTGCGACCTGCGCCAAGCGGTCATTGGGGATGACGATCAGCGCGTCGACCTGGCCGCGCAAAGCCTTGATTCCCTCTTCCGCGGTGTCGTTTCGGATCCGGCCTTCGAAAGAGAACGGTCGCGTGACCACGCCGATGGTCAGCGCTCCGGCTTCCTTGGCGAGCTCCGCCACGATCGCCGCCGATCCTGTGCCCGTGCCACCACCCATTCCGGCGGTGATGAACACCATGTCCGATTCCTGGACGACGGCGGAAAGCTCGGTGCGGCTTTCGTCCGCGGCGTCGCGGCCGCGCGTCCAGTCGCCGCCGGCGCCGAGGCCGCGTGTGACCTTGTTGCCGATCTGGACTTTGACGTCGGCCTGGCAGCGCTCGAGCGCCTGCTTGTCGGTGTTGACGGCGACAAACTGGACCTTCAGCGCTTTCGAGATCATCCGGTTGACGGCGTTGCCGCCGCCACCGCCGCATCCGACGACCTTGATTCTTGCTCGCCCCTCGTGCAGTTCGCTTTCCTTCATGACGATCAGGTGATCCTCCTTCGCATTTCGTCTTGCCATGGCGAGCTCGAGCTGTGTTTTGGTGTGTTCTCTAGAAAAAATCGCGCAGCCACCTCACTGTTTTTTGATATGTCGTCCCGAACGTGACGGGCTGTCGCGCGTTGTCGTGATCAATCCGCGCTTCGCGCGCACCCCACTTCACCAGACCTGCAGCGACCGCGAACGACGGGCCGTGCGCCCGGTCCGCGAGTCCGGTTAGAGCTATCGGCTGTCCGAGCCGAGCCGATGTGTTGAAGACCGCTTGCGCGGCGTCCAACGTCCCCATGAGTCTCGAGCCGCCGCCGGCGACGACCACGCCGGCCGGGAGCAGCTGCTCGAATCCCGACTTCCTTACCTCTTCGCGAGCCATCTGGAAGATTTCGATCATCCGGGGACCGATGATCTCGGCCAAAAACTTTCGCGGTAGAGCGGTGATGCGGTCACCGCCGACCTGGCGCACCTCGACCTTTTCGGCTTGATCGATGACGCCAGGCAAGGCATGCCCGTAATTGAGCTTGAGGTTCTCGGCTTCGTCGAGCGTCGTCCGCAGTCCGATCGCGATATCACTCGTGACGTGATTGCCGCCAACTGGAAGCACGGCGAGCTTCCTGGCCGAACCGTCGTTGTAGACCACGACGTTGGTGGTGCCGGCGCCGATTTCGACCAGGCAAACGCCCAGCTCGATCTCTTGTTGGGTGAGCACCCCTTCGCCACCCGCGAGCCCCGCACAGACGACGTCATCGACGTCGAATCCCGCGCCGTGCACGCACTTGATCACATTCTGGACGGCGGTCTGTGCGCCGGTGATGATGTTGGTCTCGACCTCGAGGCGATGGCCCGTCATACCGACCGCATCACGCACGCCGTCCTGACCGTCGACCGTGTAGGCGCGCGGGATGACGTGGATGACCTGGCGGTCGCTGGCCACGCTGATCGCCCTGCTCGCCTCGACGACTCGATGAACATCGTCTTCATCGATCTCGCGATCGGGGTGCGCGACGGCCACGACGCCGGCGCTGTTCTGGCTCCAGAGGTGTGTGCCCCCGAGCGAGACGACGACAGCCTCGATGCGCTGACCCGCCATGCGCTCAGCAGCGACTGTGGCTTGCTGAATGGCCGCGATCGTCTTTTCGAGGTTGACGACAACCCCTTTGCGCAAGCCGTCGGAACGGCTCTCCCCCACGCCGAGGATGTTTATGGGCGCGGGCGCGTGCGAGCCGTTGAGCCCTGTTTCGTCAGACTCTGCGATGACGACGGCGACCCGGGATGTACCCAGGTCTAGACCGACGGTTTTCTTCCGCCGCGACAAGACTGTGCTGCGATGCCTCCTGCAAAGACGTTGTGAGGGATGTAGTGGTTGGGCGGGTTGCCGGGATTATATCTACTCGCGGGCGCTTTCGGGGCAACATTTTGTGGGTCGCCGTCTGGACGGGCCCAGGCCTTGTGATCGACGGGTGTCTGAGCAACCTCTCAGCGGGTTCGTAGTGCAGGCCAAGGCGAGATGGCAAAACCTCGGATCGTCGCGACGAACGCGCAATTACTCGCGCGAAAACCCCGGATCGTCGCGACGATCCGGCATTCGGCCTCGGATTACTTGCAAGGCGATGGAGACGGAGCCGGCGCAGGAGTTGCACCGGGTGAAGGCGAGGGCGGAGCCGGTTCGCGTGACTTGAGGCCGACCGCAGGTTCGGCCGGATT
>DATLKH010000238.1:0-9783 GCA_035538475.1 Candidatus Dormiibacterota bacterium
CCATCGGCAGCGGATTACTGGTTGGAAAGGCGCTCCAGCAGGTCGACGTTCCCAAACAGCTGGCGAGTTGCGCGACTTCGGTCCAGATCGGGCCGCGCACGTATCTGGGCATGCAGCCGATGTGCATCACCGCGAACCAAAAACTTCAGGCCACGATCAACACTTCCCAGGGTCCAATCGTGGTTCAGCTGCATCCGGAGATCGCTCCGGTCACGGTCAACAATTTCGTCATCCTGGCCACACACGGTTTCTACAACGGGCTCCAGTTCTGGAAGTCAGAGGACTGGGTGATCCAGAGCGGCGATCCTCAGAACGACGGCCGAGGCGGGCCGGGATACAACCTTCCCGACGAGGACAGCGCCATGACCTGGAGCGAAGCCGCGGTGGGTATGGCCAGAGTGCCGGGCGGGCTCGTCAACGGAAGTCAATTCTTCATCCAGAAGGGGCCCTGGCCTGGGAACGGACCGACGGCGGCTTACAACCGTTTCGGCACGGTGACTTCAGGCTTCGGCACCGCCCAGCTGATCACGTCGAGCGACACCATCACCTCGATCACGATCACGGTTTCCTGACATCCCTTTGATCCTCGCCTGACGAACCCAAGCCTATAATCGGCTTGAAATGCCGATTCATCCGCTCTGGCTCGTGTTGATCCTCGTGATCGTGCTGATCATCTTCGGGCCGGGCCGGCTGCCCGAGCTGGGCGGCGCGGTCGGAAGGGCGATGCGCGAATTCCGCAAAGCCACACAGGATCTGACCAACGAAGTCACGTCAGCGCCTCAGACGAAGCCTGAGCCGCCTGCTTCGAGCGCCACGAACACAGCAGAGAGCACCGCCAAGGGCTCGACGTCCGAGGCTTCTCCCAAGACGAACTGAGAGCGCTTTGGTGGCCCTTCTAGACAGGGTCCTCCAGCGCGGCCCTCGAACCACGGCTCCGCTCGAAGAGCCGCGCATGTCCGTGATCGAGCATCTCGAGGCGCTGCGTCGCGTCCTCATCGTCTCGCTCGTGGCATGGGGAATCGCAACGGCCGCGGCCGCGTTCATCTCGGGGCGTGTGATCGGTCTGTTGGTGACTCAGGCGGGCATCGGGCAGGCGATCTATTTGCAGCCGGCGGGTGGAGTGCTGCTTCAGCTGAAAGTGGCTCTGTACATCGGCGTCGTGCTCGCCTCGCCGGTGATCATTCAGCAGATCTGGTGGTTCGTCAGCCCGGGACTGCACCCGCACGAGAGACGGTTCGTCCTGCCGCTGATCCTCGCGACCATCGTCTTTTTCTTGATGGGCGTTGCGGTCGCCATCTTCGCCCTGCCGCTCTACTTGAGGATCCTCAACTCGCTCTCGCCGCCGCATGTCACGTATCTGCCCGACATCAGCTCCTTGATCAGCTTCGTGTTGCTGATGGTGATCGGTTTCGGATTGGTGTTCGAGCTGCCGGTGGTGCTGTTCGTGCTCGGCATGCTTCGAATCATCACGTCGAAATGGCTGCACAAGAATCGACCCTGGTGGTTCTTGGGCCTTGCGCTGCTGGCGAACTTCCTGACTCCCGGCGTCGATCCGGTGACACCGATGATCATGTTCGTCCCGCTATATCTTTTCTACGAGGGGACAGCGCTATTACTGAAACTACTCGGTCGATAACCGGCACGGCGGCACGCCGTGATGGCCGCGCGCCCGATCAACTGCGGCCGGTCAAGATCGAGCTCGGCGTCAACGTGCACGCCGAGGGATCTTGCCTGATCGAGATGGGACGCACGCGCGTGTGGATCACGGCGAGCGTGGAGGACCGCGTGCCGATGCACCGGCGCGGCACCGGCCAGGGATGGATCACAGCCGAGTATTCGATGCTGCCCCGCGCCACCCACGACCGCGGGACCCGAGAAGCGATTCAGGGACGGCTGGGTGGGCGCACGCACGAGATCCAGCGCTTGATCGGCCGATCGCTGCGTGCGGCTGTCGACATGCGGGGGATAGGCGAGAGAACCATCACGCTCGACTGCGATGTGCTGCAGGCCGACGGCGGCACGCGTACCGCGTCCATCACTGGCGCTTTTGTGGCGCTGTACATGGCGATCAAGCGGATGAAGGACGCACGCATGATCGACCACCTTCCCGTACGCCAGCACCTCGCCGCTGTGAGCTGCGGAATCGTCGATGGGACGCCCGTGCTCGACCTCGACTATGGCGAGGACTTTCAAGCCTCGACCGACCTCAACTGCGTGATGACGGAAGACGGACGCCTCGTCGAGCTGCAGGCAACAGCAGAAGGCGCGCCCTACACGCGCGGCGAGCTCGACGCGATGCTTGCGCTTGGGTTCAAAGGAATCAAAGAGCTGATCGTCGCCCAAAAGCGCACGTTGTCGACTTTGTGAATGACCAGCGGCCGCGGCTGGTCGTCGCGAGCGGCAACGCCGGAAAGCTGCGCGAGTATCGAGATCTCTTAGCGCCCGCGGGCCTGGAGCTGATCGCCTTCGACAGTGAAGTCGATGAGGTTGGCGGCACGTACGCCGAGAACGCACAGCTCAAATCAGAAACCGGCGCCGGAAAGTCCGGGCTGCCCACGCTCGGCGATGACTCCGGTCTCGAGGTCGAGGCTTTGGGTGGATTTCCTGGCCTCCGCTCGGCCCGCCTTGGCCCCACCCAGAAGGAGCGGACGGCGGAGCTACTGCGCCGGCTTGAAGGGATCCCGAGACCATGGAGCGCACGGTTCGTCTGCGTGATCGCCCTTGCGATTCCCGGTCGCGAAACGCAGCTGTTCGAAGGCCGGTGCGTGGGCGAAATCGTGCCTGAGTGGAGAGGCGAGGCCGGCTTCGGCTATGACCCGATCTTCCTCGTGCCTGGTACGGGCAAGACCTTCGGCGAGATGCCGCCAGAGGAGAAGCGCAGGTACAGCCACCGCTCGATGGCGGCGCGAGCGCTGCTCGAATCAGGCGCGCTCGAGAATCTGAGTGGCAGCGCCTCGCGGTCACCCCGAAAAGGTTGACGTATCGTTCGAGGCGTTATTAGGAGAGGGCGTCCGGGGGGCTAGTTCGAGTTCGAGCTGTCGCGGAGTTCGCGATACATGGTGACCTCCCGTAGATCGCCTGAGGCATTGAAGACAGCACCCAGGCTCTTTGGACGGGATGCGCTGGCGGACTGGCCGGGCGGAGCGCTGGTCACGTTGGTGGTCGCGCTGATGCTGGGTGGCCTGTTGATCGCCGATCGAGCCACTCCCGGGTCGATCACGTTCGGCAGCCTCGCCTTGATCGTCGCGATCGCGGCCGGTGTTTTGCTCTCGAGGACGCTGCTGACTGTGGTCCTCATCATCGGTGTCGTCACTCGTGCAGCGAGTGTCGACCTTGCCGGAGTGCACCCTGTTACGGCGGGGGTGCAGTCGATCGCGTTGGTTGCCGCCGGCACGGTGGCTTACCTGGCGGCAGAGGCGGTCAGGTCCGCTCGGCTAGACGCCGAGTCGTCCCAGAGATTGACCGCCATCGTTGCGGCCGCAACCGAGATGGCCGGAGCGTCGCTCTCTCAGCAGGATCTGGTCGGTCAGCTGCTTCTGTACAGCGTGCTCGTGAGCGGAGCGGAGCGAGGTGACGTCGCAAGGATCGAAGGGGAAGACCTGGTGGTCGAGGCCGCCTATGACTCGTCGGGCACCCCACTCGAAATGGGGAGTCGCAGGAAAATCGCGACGCGGCCGCTGGTCTTGCAGTTGCTCGAAAAGCGGCAAATGGTGCGCAGCAACCGTGGCCGAGATGTGATCGCGTTTCCGCTTGTGGTCGAGGGCAGCACGCATGGCGTCCTGACATTGATTTGCTCGCCCGGTGCGACGTTCAAGCAAGCGGATCTGGCGGGCGTCGAGCAGGTGGCGACGATCGCTTCACTCGTTTTGCATGGCGCCGGTCTATATGAGCAGATGCGTAAAGCGCGAGAGGAGGCCGAGGCCGCCGCCGCCCAGCTGCGCCACGACATTGCCGCACGCGAGCAGGCCGAAGCGCAGCTGCAGCAAATGACCGGTGAACGAGAGGCAGTTCTTCGCGAGCACGTGCAGCGAATGGAATCGCTCGAGAGATTGAAGAGTGAGTTCTTGTTGCTCGCCTCACACGAGCTGCGCGGCCCGCTGTCCGTGCTGATGGGCTACATCTCGCTGATGGACGATGGTGCGCTGGGCGAGTTGCCGGAGCCCGCGCGCAAGGCTGTTCACGCGATGCAGGAAAGAGCACAAGCGATGTCGCGATTGACTGAGGACCTACTTCAGACGGCTCGTGTGGAGCATGGCTTGCAGCTGGATCTGAAGCTGATCGACCTGCGGGATGTGGCCAAAGAGTCGGTGAGATCGATCAAGTCCGGAAGGGACGCACGCATCGCGACACGAAACCCTTCAAATCCCGTACCGATCCTGGGAGACCGCGACCGCCTCGTGATCATCCTCAACAGCATGCTCGACAACGCGATCAAGTACGGAGGTCGGGACGCGACGATTACGACCGAGGTGTCAGTCGACGACGGTTGGGGCGTGGCTGCGGTCCACGATAACGGCCCGGGAATCCGCGAAGAGGACCTCTCCAAGCTGTTCACGCGATTCGGGCGCCTGGTCACCTCGGAGAACGCGCACATTCCCGGCACAGGCCTGGGGCTGTACCTAGCTCAGAACGTGGCGCACATGCACAGTGGCCGAATCACGGTGGTATCGGAACACGGCAAGGGCAGCACCTTCGCCCTCAGGATTCCGCTCGCGAAGTCCGCCGAAGGAGCGCCTGTGCGCTCGTCCGCCCCGTCGGCGCGGACAGACGGCCGCTAGTCGCCAACTAGAATTCAGGGCCGCGCCTTTGATGCGGGCGGTAGCTTAGCTCGGTAAAGCGCCTGGTTTGGGACCAGGAGACCGCGAGTTCGAATCTCGCCCGCCCGACCAGAAGGGGTTTCAGTCCGGGCTGTGCGGTGTGTCGCCCTTCGAAGTTCGGCGTAGGGCGACGGAGTGCACGGTCGACGAGAAACATCGGCTCGGACAGGGGCTTCGCCTCAGAATGCCCACCATGAGCGAGCTCGACGAGTTGGCGCGTTTGCTCAGCCAGACGGCGGAAGCTCATCATCGAGCGTTCATTTCAACTGACGGCTTCGACCCCGACTGGCCGAGCTGGTATGCAACCTATCTACTTGAGAACGGATTCGATCGATTTCTCAGGGGCGCCACCGCCTCCAAACTCACTAGCATCTTGAGTGAAGCAGATCGGCAGCATCGAGCGGAAGGCGCGCCGCCGCCGTGGGAGCGCTACTACGCGAGGCTACTTCTTGGAGCATATGGCTCCGGTTAGCGTCGGTCGATCAATGTTCGGGGTGGGGCGACAGAGTGCACGGTCGGCGCTCCGATGAGCGTTAGTTTCGTTACTCGGCGAGTGTGCATCCAGCGGGGTTACCGGCAGGCGAATTAGCCCGTTTGTTGCACACTCGCGGGCCCGGGCGTTACTGAGGAGTTAGGGCTCGGGTACGCTCACCCTGGCCCAGTGCAGGCCGCCGTCGTTGGTGAACGCAAGCCCGAATCCACCATCGAGCGTCAATTCGGCCCACGCATGCTGCGCGTCGATGACGTGAGGGACGAATTGCCATTTCGGAAGCCGGTCGCTGATCTGTCGCCAGTGCTGCCCGCCATCCTGAGACTTGGACAAGACGCCGTCTTTCATCGCCCACCAATCAATCGCGTCTTGGTAGGCCACTGTTCCCGGCAGATCGATCAGGAAGCTCCACGTTTGGCCGGTGTCGAAGGACGTGAACAGAAATGGCTGGTTGAATCCGGTGTAGCTGGTCGTCGTCGTGGTGATTACGCCGGCCGCCGGAAGCAGCTGAACATCGGTTTGATAGCTGCCCATCGCCCAGGACTCCGTCGCCGGCGCAGGCAGCTCGTGCCGCACCCAGGTGTGCCCGCCGTCCGCCGTCGAGTAGACGTGTGGAGGAAATTCACTAGCGCTGCCCATCCAGGCTTCCAGAGGACCACGAAATGCCAGGTTGACCGCGTCGACCGGCGGATCAGGCAATCCTCGCCACGTGCTTCCTCCGTCGCGAGATTCGTACAGGTGGAAAGCGCGGACCGCGTCGGGTGATTGTGTCACTGCCCAGGTATAGCCTTCGTATCCGACCAGGACGCTGACCGTTGTGCGCCTTGGCAGATTCATCGGCCTCCAGGTGTCGCCACCATCGTCCGTCAAGAAAACGTCTTCGCCGTCCGCTGTATGTCCGATGGTCAGGAAACCCATCTGGGAGCTGATGAAGCGAACCGTGATGGGCATGAAACCTACGTTTCCGGTTTGGCCGTGGAGCTGCGCCTGCCAGTGACCACCCCCGTCCTGGGTTCGATAGACGAAGTATCCAGAAGGCCACGCCGGCGGTCCGATCGGATTGACCACGGCCCATCCGACCTTTTGCGTGATGAATGCAAAGTTCGCCGGGGAACGACTCAGTAGCGCTGACTTCACCGCGGATGTGTCGCTGGAAAGTGACTGGTCTTGGTTCTCCGAGCGCAGATAGAAAAATCCAGCGGCGGCGATGGAAAGAACCGCGACGCCTCCAACCGCGATCGCTCGAAGCCGTCGTTTCGACGGTGGCTCGGAAGATTCGAACTGCATGAAGTTTTCCCGGCCCTTCGGGTCCGATTCTGGGCGTTCCCGCGGTCGAAGTAAATCTATGCGCGCTTCTTGCCGTAAAGCTCGCGCAACTCGACCTTCGCTTGCTCCAGGGTATCCCGCCGCTGCTTGGGCAGATTCTTGCCCGCGCGGTTGATAAAGAACGTGAGCATCGACATCGCCGAGCGATAGGGATCGCTCTTCCTGCGGTGGCTCGCCTCAGCCGATCGCTTCAGCGATTGGGCGATGCTGCGAGGACTGCGTTTCGTGAAGACATTCGATTCCAGATCGAGCGCGTTGCTGTGCTCCGTAACCTCACGCGACCACCGTTTCGAATTTCTCGCGGCCAAATTGCACCTCCTGCCACGAAACGACCGGGGCGAACCTCGTACCTGCAAGTCGAGTAGTCGTGCGCCATTCGGTAGTTTTAGAGCAGGTGCCCGGGCGCCCGAACAAACGTGCCCGTACGCCTGGAGGCCGAACTGTGCCGCGAGCCGTGGCCCTGATCTCCACCACAGTTCTTTTGCTGTCACTGGCCGCGCCCGCGTGCTCGCTCGTCCCGCCTTCCGGCCGCGCCGACCTGACGCCCACGTTGAAGTTGACGGATGTGGCCGGCGGGCCAGTCGCATTCGAGGCCGGCCAACCGGTTCCGACGTTTGATCGACAGCCACGCCTTCAGATCAACCTGGACGGTCAATGGCGTTTTGAACCGCAGTCCTTGGATTCGTCACTCAGCCTGATGAATCGCAAGAACGCGCTAAGCGACATAACTGCGGATGTCGGATCCCGCACGGCTCTGATTTATGACGACTCGCAGTGGTCTTCAGCCGGCGTCCCGGGGACGTTCAATCCACCGCCGAGCCGCGAAACGACCGGCGGCTATTACCGACAGATCTTTTTCGTCGCGCCCGATTGGTCGGGGAAGTATGCGCTGCTCAAATTCGGTGCCGTGCGTTACGTCGCCGACGTCTGGCTCAACGGCCGCTATCTCGGTTACCACGAAGGCGGGGATACGCCCCTCGCGCTCGACGCAACACAAGCCTTGATTCCGGGCGCCTACAACGTGCTCATGGTCCGGGTCGACAACCCGGAGTGGGGAACGCGGGACGACATCGTGCCGTGGGGTCTCGCCGACTGGTGGAACTATGGAGGCATCGTCGGAGACGTATGGATGGAAGCGGTCCCGAGCCTGAGCGTGGTGCGGGCGGATGTCACGCCGCACCTCGACGGCGCCGACGTCTCAATCGTGATTCAGCATCGCGGCTCGACATCATCCGATGCAGCGGTCGACGTGCGGTTGTGGCCGGCGCAGATCACGTCCGCCAATCTTCTCGATCCGAATGCCTCGAGTCTCATTCCCGCTGATTCGGTGCCGCTGCTCTACCGCCACATCAGCATCGGCAGCCTCTCGGGCGAATCCGTGTTTCGAGTTCCGGCGCCGTTTTCGATCCGATCCGCCGACCTGTGGAGTCCGAGCTTCCCCGCGCTCTACGTGCTTCAGGTCACGGCGCTCGACAGCGACGCCGCAGTCGACGACATCTATACGAGCTTCGGATTGAGGCAGATCAAAGTCGACTCGACCGGACCGCGGTTGCTGTTCAACGGCACATCCATCGTCTTCAACGGTGTGTCGATGCACGAGGAGCGGCAGGAGCCGCCGCAAAACGGCGATCCGGCCGGAGGTCCGCTCACCTCACCGGCCGAAATCGAATCGATCCTTGGTCGCGCATTGAGCCTTCACGCGGACCTGATCCGCGTAGATCACCATCCGCCGAATCAGATGCTTCCGATCCTTGCGGATCGTCTGGGCGTGGGGCTGTGGGAGGAGATACCGCTGTATCACTTCACGCCGCAAACGTTCACCATCGCCACGGATCGCGGCATCGCGCAGCAGATGCTCGCCGAGATGGATCTGCGCGACTTCAACCGCCCCTCGGTCCTGTTTCACGGTTTTTCAAACGAGTCAAGTGGAGACGGGGAACACAGGGGCGCCCTCAACACGCTGCAAGCCGTGGATCGGCGCATCGATGGCACGCGCCTCACCGGACAAGCGATCTACGGCACCGACCTGAGCGACCGCACCAGCTCAAATCTCGACGTGGCCGGCTACACCTTTTACTACGGAGTGCTTTATGGCGGGCGCCTCAAAGGAGCAGAGATTCAATCGGTGTTGATCCAGGCGCATCAGGCCTATCCACGCAAGCCGATCATGGTCCTCGAATACGGTCGCTGGACAGAACAGGGTGCCGCGGGCGATATGCGCCAGTTGAGCGTCTTCGACACGTACCAAGCGCAGCTCAAGCCTGATTTCGGAACCGAACCCGGTGGATTCATCGGCGCCGCGCTGTGGTGGTCGCTCGACGATTACTGGACGCAACGGCCTGGGATCACGATCGAGAGATTCGGCCTGTTCCGCCCTGATGGCACGTTGCGACCGGCCGGCGCGGCCGCCCAGAGACAGTTCGCGCTGACCGCTCCGGCCACCACGCCACCAGCGGGCCGAACGAGCGGCGTGGCCAATCCGATCATCTCCAGTGAGCGCAACCCGCGGCTGCTGCCGTATCTCGCTTATGCCTTTGCCCTGCCTGCGATCGCGCTGATCGTGGTCATATTTGCTCTGTCGAGAGTGAGGCGGCGAGCATGGTGAACGACTTTCTGGTTCGGCTCTCGATCAAGAGCGCCATGTTCGCGGGCGCGATTGGCGGCTTCGTGTTCGGTCTGTTCGCCGGCGCGACGCTGGGTGCTTTGATCAGCTGGATCTCCGGCCAGATCGTCGACTGGCAGGCGCAGCTCGGTTTCAGCCTCGGGGTGACGCAGCAGCTGCTGCCCCTTGGCGACCAGGCGAATTCACTCGAATCGGTGGCGGATCGCTGGTACCTCGTGATTCCTGGGGTCGCTCTCGTCCTCGGGCTGCTCGGGGCCATCATCGGCGCGCTGGCCGGCGGACTGTGGGCGGAGCTCGTGAACATGGGCGTTTTGCCGATCGAGGTCAACGTCTATCAGGCGGCAGAGCAGGCTCCGGAACGCCGGACGGTGGAACGTCCGCGGCGGCGCAAGGCTTCATGACCGAGACGCGACTGCTCGATTTGCGGTCGGGCCAAGTCGCGTATGAGGTCTCGGGTTCCGATAGCGGCCAGACCGTGATCGGAATCCCTGGGCTCAGTGCCAATCTCCGAAGCTTCGACGTCATCT
>DATLKH010000239.1:0-5116 GCA_035538475.1 Candidatus Dormiibacterota bacterium
CTCGCCTGCTCCGACGCCCTGTAGCGCGCAGCTAGAAGCAGGCATTCGCGCGCGATATCGGAGGACGCATAGGGCCGCGCCATCTCTTCCGCCTTGCGTGACATCTCGCGCCAGGTCGGGCCGCCCTCCGCGAGCACCCGGATCTCGTCGAAGAGGTCTTCTTCTTTCGGAGCAAAGGCGCCGACCCCGGATTCGACCACGAAGTCGACGTTGGGACTCTCTTGCCCGGGTAGAAATCCGGTGATGATCAAAGGCAGGCCTGTCGCCAGCGCTTCCGCGATCGCGCCAGGTCCGGCTTTTGTGACCACGACATCGCAGGCCCGCATCAGCTCGGCCATGTAATCGACGAAAGCGAAGATCAGGCTCGGCGTCGCCAGTTCCATTTCGCCGAGTCTCCGCCGCAGTTTTTCGTTGCGGCCGCAGACCACGATCAGCTGCCAGGGATGAGATTCGAGAGCCAGCTGGCGCACCTGCGAGGCGAGGTTTCCCACGCCGGCCGCGCCACCCATGACCAGGATCGTGAATCTATGCTCGTCGAGGCCAAAGCGCCGCCGCAGGGCCTGCTTCTCACGGGGTGCGGGCGGCCGGAAGCGAAGATCGACCGGAAGGCCCAAGAGCTTGACGCGGTCCGCCGGCACTCGCCTCCGCAGCGCCAGCTTCAGCGCCCCTTCGGTGGGAGCCACCACCAGATCGGCGTGGCTGAAGGTCCATCCTCGGTGAAAATCCACGAGGTCGGTGATCACTGTCATCAAGGCGCGTGGCCGGTCACTCTTTCGGATCGCTTGATGCGCGATGTGATTGAGCAACGGGTGCACCGACAGGACGACGTCCGGATCATGCTGTTTGAGCAGCCCTGCCACGACCTTGCGCACGCCCGGACCAAAGACTGCGCGAATCGCGGCGAAGGTGGCGCGAGTGTTGCTCGAGTGATACACCGCACCCCACGCCGCCCGCGAGCGGGTGATCACGGGAGAGTAGAGCGATGCCAGCCGGCGGACGAGCGCGGGACCCTGACCGATCAGCGGATCGGCGACAGTCACGACACAGCTCGGATCAAGCAGCTTGAGCGCGTGCGTCAAAGCGCGCGCGGCTGCACGGTGGCCGCCGCCCGTATCGCTGAAGAGAATGAGCACTCGGGGCGCGCCACCGACAGGTGTGGGACGAACCGTCGGCGCGGACGCGACGGGAGGAGGTTCGGTTACCTGCGTCGCGCCGCAGCGCGGCGCGCGATCCACCGCATGTTGTAAGCGGACAGCAGATAGGTGACGAAGAGCATCGCGATGATTCCGATCGCGACCCACGTGATCGTGGACTTTGCCAGCTCACCCGGCGAGAGCGGCGGCGAGCCAGTGTGGTTCTGCTGAATGATGTACGAGGCCAGGTCGCGCACGTCCTGGTCGGTCAGCTTTGCGTTGCCGCCCTTCGGCGGCATTGGGGTGGTCTTCGGGTCGCCGGCCTGAGGTGTTCGTCCGTTGGTGATGATGTTGATCAAGAAGGCCGGGTCGAGCGGATCCGGGACACCCGGCAGCTTTTCGATCGGGTTGAGCGTGGCGCCGATCCCACCCTCCAGGCTTGCGCCGTGGCAAGTCGCGCAGTTGGCGGCATAGAGCGAGGCGCCGTTTTGTGGATTGCCGGGAAGGGTCGTCGTCCCGGATGCATTCGACGATCCCCCAGGTGGGGGAGACGGCGAGGTGTCCGCCAGGGTCGAGACGGCGGTCAAGACGACGAAGGCCGGCATGGCGGCCGCGATCAGCAAGCCGCGGTGGACCCGCATCACCGAAATCATATCTAGCGAGTTGGTTCGAGCGGGAATAGGTCGCGAGATCGTAGGTTTAAACGTGTATGGGCCCGATTCCGCCGGTCTCTCGTTCCGGCTTTACCTGTGTGTGGCGACGCTGGCTCGACGTGAGATCGGCGTACCGTGGCTGAGCCTACCCTCTCGATTTCGGATCGCGCTCCGCTGAGGCGGATCGCGGTCATATCCATGCACACCTCGCCCACGGCTTCGCTCGGCAAGAGCGCGAACGGCGGCCTCAACGTGTACGTGCGCGAGGTCTGCACCGCCTTCAGCGAGCGTGGCATCGCCACCGACGTGTTCACGCGGCGCCAGTCAGAGGACGATCCGGATATCGAGCGGCTGGCCCCGCTCTCTCGGGTGATCTACCTGACGGCTGGAAATGGCAGCGACAAGTACTCGCTGCTCGATCACGTTCCCCAGTTCGCCGACGGCATACGCGAGTTCGCGCGCCGGAATCGCATCGCCTACGACTTGCTCTACTCGCATTACTGGCTCTCGGGCGAGGCGGCGTGCATCCTACGACCCGACATCGCGCCGGCGTGGGCCCACACCGCCCACACGCTTGGGCTCGTCAAGAACCGCGCGCTCGAAAGCGGCGCTGATCCTGAGCCTGAGGTCCGGATCCGGATCGAAGGCGAGATCGCGCAGCAAGCTGACCTCTTGATCGCATCGACTGCAGACGAGGCTTTCGACCTGGTCGACGGCTACCACGCCAGCCCCGAGCGCGTTTTCGTCGTTCCGCCGGGCGTCGACCTTTCGCTCTTCCGGCCTTTGGATCGCGATGAAGCTCGGGCAACGATTGGTTACGGCAGCGAGCGTCTGGTGCTCTTTGTCGGACGCCTGGAACGATTGAAAGGCGCAGAGATCGCCATTCGAGCGCTCTCGCTGCTGCGAGACCGCCGGCATGACGATGTTCGCCTCCTGATTCTCGGCGAGGACGCGCGCAATGGCGAGGAGAGCGAGAAAGCCCGTCTGAAAGGCATCGCGTCTGCGGTCGGAGTCCAGGACCGCGTCGAGTTTCTCGGCTCGGTCGCGCATCACGAGCTGCCGTATTTCTACTCGGCGGCCGACCTCCTGGTCATGCCCTCCTACACGGAGTCATTCGGTCCCGTGGCTCTGGAAGCGCAGGCGTGCGGTCTGCCCGTGGTCGGATCGGGGGTGAGCGGTCTGCGCTCGGTGGTGCGCGATGAAGTCACGGGCTATCTGATCGACGCGCATGAACCCGCCCTTTACGCGGAACGAATCGGCCGCCTGCTCCTCTCGCCCGACCTGGCACGGCAAATGGGCCGGCGCGGTCACATGCTCGCGCAGCGTTACTCGTGGCGCAGGACCGCTGACCGCGTGCAGCGGCTGATGGAAGAGACACTCGACCGAGCTCAGCTGCGGGTCCACGCCAGGGCCTGACACGAGTAAGGGAAAGACTCCGGATCCAGCTTTGTGAGCGCGGTCGGTCGCGTGCCATCGGCGTTCATCAGCCACACCTGATCGCCGTTCAAGAAAGCGATCTGATGTCCGTCCGGCGATGGGTTGGGCGACGAGACGTCGACCGCGGGGACCGCGGGCAGGGCGGCCTGCGCGGTCAGGGTCGGCGGTGGGAGCAGCGCGTTGATCACGAACGCCTTGTGCATTTGACCCTGAGGACCCGCGAGCGTGACTCCAACCACCATGTGAGTCGAGTCCGACAGCCACGCGATGTCCTGAATATCACCCGACACCGCAGTTGAAGTGGCAGCGCTCCCGACGAGATTCCGGATCCGCACATTGACGCCGGACGAATCACGTCGGAGGTACGCGATGCGGTTTCCGCTCGGCGCCCACACCGCGTCCGATACGGTTCCGCTGTCCGACCCGAGAAGAAAGGTCGCGCGCAGGCCGACGTCGTAGCCCCAGATCGTGTGGCTCGACTGGCTGTCGATGAAGAGGACGCGTTCGCCCCGGGCCGAGACCGAAGCTTCTTTCACGTTGATCGCGACCTGCGTATCCGCGCCGTCCGCGCTCACCCGATGCAGGATCCGCGCGTCGTCGATGTAGACGTACCCCATGCCTGCCGCAAGCGCGGCCGCCCACGTGCCCTTGAAGCCCAGCTGAGATCCCTCGCCTCCTGGAGAAAGCAGCCACCAGGCCTCGCCATCGCCCTGGACCAAAACCGAGCCGCCTTCAGGTGACCAGCTGAACGCGTGGACTGGAGTCGTGTTGAAAAGCAGCCTCGGAAAGCCGGTCTCGTTCACGATCCACAGTCCACCCGGCGAGCCGTCGACCCCGATCGTGGTGAACGTGATCCATCCGTGGAGCGGCCGAGGTGGACCGGTTTTGAAGGCGATGGTCTGAAATCGGTCGATCTGATTGCCATCGACGTCGACGGCGCCGGTGCTGATCGCCACTGTGTAGGTCGTGTTCGGGTCGAGCAGCTGGGAAGGAGCGACGATGACTTTGCGGCTGTCCGAGGGATCGCCCCGTACCTCGAACGGCGCCGCCGGCGTCAGCGTGATCGCGCTCGCGAGCGCCGCCGCATCCATCTGACGCGAAAAGCTCAAGACGAGATAAGCAGCGGGATCGATCCCCGTGTCCGCGTTGGCAGGGGTCGAACCTGTGAAAGTCGGCGCGGCTTCCGTGACGAACGACCAGTGGTGTCGCAGCGTGTACGTGTTGCCGGCGACGTCCTTGTATCCGGCTTCGAGGATCACTTCGTACGTCGTGTTGGTGCGGAGCGTCGCATGCTGATACACGAGCTGGTGGCCGCTCGCCCAATGGACCTCGCCGTTGGTAGGCGGCATGAGGTGTAGGCGGCTCTCAACCGACGCTCGGTCGACGTCGTGGTCGAAGGTGATATTCACCGGGGTGGCCGTGGACACGTCCACCGAAGCGCGCTGCGGTGCGTAGTCGATGATCTGTGCCGGCTCGCCGCCGCACGCCGAAAATCCTGCTGCCATCAGCACAAGCGCCGCGGACGCGACCAATCGCGTCACGGTCGCTTAGAGATGAGACTTGAGCCGGGCCCTCATCTCCTGCGCCAGCTGTTCGAGCCGCGAGGAGTCGACGAAGAGCAGGGAGATGCTCGGGATCTGGTCGATCGCCCCCTCGATGCCCTGTACCGAGGGGTCTGCGGCGCCGAGGATGTCCTTGACCTTGCGGGCGCGGTTGCCGAGTGCATCGTCGGCCATCGACTGCAGCTCGGCGACGATCGCCGCGAAGTCGAGCTGCGGCCCGGCCGGCCTGGGCGGAGTCGTGGGTGCGATCGGCACCGCCGCCGGCGGGGGTGAATAGTTCGAAAACGGAGTGGTTGGAATAACGATCTTAATACTTCAGGTGCGCTTGGCT
>DATLKH010000240.1:0-7695 GCA_035538475.1 Candidatus Dormiibacterota bacterium
CAAGGCGGCGGTGCAGCACGCGCCGGAACCGGCATTTGGTCCGACGATGCTCGATGTCGCGGTGGCGCGCGTCAAAGACGCGGCGCCCAGAGCGCACCAGGTCTGGCTCCCACCACTCGACAATCGGGTTTCGCTCGATGCGGTGCTGACCAAACAACCCCCGCTCGCGGTTCCGCTCGGCTTGATCGACCGGCCCGCGGAGCAGAGTCGTGGCGTCCTGACCGTCGATCTCTCAGGATCGGCCGGTCACCTCCTGATCGTCGGTGCCGCCCTCACCGGCAAGACGACGCTGCTGCGCACCTTGATCTGTGCCTTCGCACTGACTCACACGCCGTTGGAAGCGCAGTTCTACTGCATCGATTTCGGCGGCGGTGGTCTGGCCCAGCTCGTGGCGCTTCCTCATGTCGGCGGGGTGGCGGGGCGCCAAGATCCAGAGCGCACGCGCCGGACCATCGCCGAAGTCCTGGCCATGCTCGACGAGCGGGAGGCGCGGTTTGCCGCCGCGGGGATCGACTCGCCGGCAGCCCTCCGAGCCCGGCGAGGCCATGCCGATATGAAGGGCCCGCAGTGGGCGGACGTGTTCCTGGTCATCGACAACTGGCCGGCCGTGCGCCAGGAGTTCGAGGAGCTCGAGCCGGCGGTCCTGGAGATCGCCGCCCGGGGGCTCGGCTACGGAGTCCACGTCGTGCTCACGGCGAGCCGCTGGAACGATATCCGTGCAGCACTGCGGGAATCGATCGGCGGCCGCCTCGAGCTCAGGCTCAACGACCCCGGCGAATCGGCCGTCAACCGTCGGGAGGCGGCGAACGTGGCGGCGGGCATCCCAGGTCGCGGGATCACGTCCGACGCCCTTCATTTCCAGGTCGCCCTACCCCGCATCGATGGCGGCGTGGACTCGGGCGCCCAGGTTGCCCTCGAGCACCTGATCGAAACAGTCAACGGCGGATGGGACGGAGATCGCGCCAAGCCGGTATTCGTCTTGCCTCGAATGATCACCGTCTCCGACCTCGCCCAATTTCCGATCACCCGCGGCGTTCCGATCGGCATCTCCGAGCGTGACTTGAGACCGGTCAGCCTCGACCTCGCGGCCGGCGATCAGCATTTCCTCGTGTTTGGTGACGGTGAATCGGGCAAGACGAACTTCCTGCGGACTTTTCTGCTCGGCCTCGTGAAACTCACCCCCGCCAGGCAGGCACAGATCCTCGTCATCGATTACCGCCGCACTCTGCTCGGTGTCGTTCCCGCCGACTATCTGCTGGGTTATGGCGGCGCTGAACCTGCGGCCTCGGCCCAGATCGCGGAAACTGCCGGCGAGCTGACCCGCCGCCTGCCGCCGCCCGAGCTCTCGATCGATCAGCTGCGCACTCGGAGCTGGTGGAAGGGTCCCGACGTCTACGTCGTGGTCGATGACTATGACCTCGTGGTCATGCCGTCCGCCAATCCTCTCGGGCCGCTGCTGCCGCTGCTTGCGCAGGCCAAGGATGTGGGGTTGCACGTATTGCTGGCGCGAAGGACAGGTGGAGCGGGTCGTGGAGTCCTCGAGCCGGTGCTCATGCGCCTGCGCGAGCTCGGTTCGTCAGGCCTGCTGCTGAGCGGAGACCCACAGGAAGGCCCGCTGGTCGGTTCGGTGCGCGCCGGGCCTCAGCCGGCGGGGCGAGGGCTGCTGGTCAGGCGGCGCGAAAAGCCGGCGCTCGTTCAGGTTGCTTTCAGCGGCCCGGTGAGCGGGTGATGGACGGCGTTGGAGAGCTGCTCGAGCTGGTCACGCGAGCCAGAGCCACGACGCCCAGGATCAAGGCGATGACCAGGGCGATCGCCAGTCCGGCGAGCAGCGGTCCCCACCACGCGGGCGACTTCGTGCCCGGTGTCGCCTCGCTGCCCAGGCGAAAAGCCGCAGCAACCCGGCGCCTTCGGTCCGATTCGACCTCCAGCCGCTCCTCGGGCGTAAGTTCGGGCATTAACGGCCAGGCTACTGGTTTCGCGACCGGTTTAATAAGCTGAGCCGATGCGCCTGATCAGTGCCGACGGCCGCTGGTGGTGGAACGGGGAGTCGTGGCAGCGGCTGCCTGAGGCGGTCGCGGCCGAGACCGCGACCGGCGCCGCGACCGATGAGGCCCCTGCCCCACCCGATCCAGCCGCCACCCCCGAGTCCGCGCACCTGGTCGCGAACGGGGCCAGCGCATTCATGCCCGGTCGGTACGACCGCTCTGCCGCGCTCGTCCCTGCCCGCGGATTCGCCGGAAGGCTGTACCAGTTCAGCGGAGGCAGGATCAATCTCGGCCCCAGCGCGACCGAACTGCGCCACATGCGCTGGCTGGAGGCCGCGCGCACGCCGGCGGTCAACCCGCCGCTCCACATCGCCGTCGCATCCGCAAAAGGCGGCGTGGGCAAGTCGACGATGGCGCTGCTGCTCGCCAGCCGCATGGGACTGGTGCGGACGGACCGGATCATCGCAGTCGAGTGCAACCCGCACCACGGGACTTTCCGGAGCCGCATCCGCACCAATCACGACCGCTCCGTCAAGGACCTGATCGACTATCTGGACGGGCCCGAGGTCGAGCGCGACGAGGACCTGACGCTGCCCATGCTCCACCGCTTTACGACTCATGTGCCTGAATCGCGGCTGGAGGTCATCACCGCGCCCACCGATCCGAAGATCCGTCAGGCGCTGAGCGTCGATGACTACCGCCGCGTGTTCAAGGTGCTCGAACGGTACTTCGACATCATCGTGCTCGACCTCGGGACGGGATTGCTCGATGACACGACCAAATTCATCCTCGAGAACGTGTGCGATCAGCTTGTGGTCGTCGCCCCGGCGGAGCTGGACGGCGCGGAGCTCGGGGCGTTCACGCTCGAGTTCGTGGCCGACTCGCGCGGCGTCGATTGGGTGCGGGAGCGCGCGGTCGTCGTGATCAACCGCGTGGTAAAGGACACGGAGGTCGATGTTCCCGGGATGGAGAGCTACTTCCGAGGCTGGGCCCGCGCCTGCTTGCGCATCAGCCAGGACCCGCACCTCAAGACGGGCGGCATCTTCGACTGGAACCGGATCAGCCGGGTCGCGAACGATCAGGTTCTCGCCCTGACGGCCGAGGTCGCGAGCGGATTTTCTCTGGGCCGCTCGTCCCAGACGGCAAGTCCGCACCCCGGATAGTCGCGACTGACCGTCGGTACGCACCTCGACCGGGGGATGATTCGCACGGATCGGCGCGACTATCCGAGTTTTGGGCCCCGCTTGACCAGCGCCGTGACCGCCGCCACTCCGGCCAGATCGTCGATCGCCGCCATGAAGGGAATGCTGCCGTGATTGGCACCCGAGCTCGCGTGCGCGATCTCGTGCAGGACCACGCGCGCAAAATGGCGGGGCGATTCGAGCACTGAGCGCTTGACCACGATGCGCGGCGGATCCCATACCCCTTCGGTTTCGTACTGCCCCTCGTCGAGCCGCATCGTGTTCGAGATCAGAACTTCCTGAACGCGTTTCGCGTGCGCGTCGGCGAGCCGCAAGAGCTCGGGCAAGATGCGCCAGACCTTGCGCTCGGCGGCATTCAACTTCGCGGGAGCGACAAAGTCGTATTGAAACGATGCATTCCACAGCTGCACGAACGCGCTGAGATCCAGGATCGGATTCCCATTCAGGTCCCTCAAGCTCGGAAGGCGGGCGAGCAAGCGATCCGGGATAACGAGCACGCGATAACCATCCTGACGTGCTTCCTGAACGGTGGCCCCGTGAATGAACAGCTGCTGCGAGGTGACGAAGAGGGTCTTGCCGCGCGCCGCCAGAATGCGCACCACCTGCTCCTGCACGTCGAGCCACGTGATCTCGTCGTGATTGGTCCCGGCCTGGATCCGCTGCAGGTCTTCGACCAGGTGCTGGGCGACGACATCGGATCGAGCCTTGAGCAGAATCGCTTTCACTCGATCCTGATACGCGCTTCGGCCAACGTTGGTCCGCTCCCGATTGAGCGCGCGCTGAAGCTGCGCGGTAGTCGAGGTGATGTTGTATGAGAAAAGGAACTGGTCTTCGGTCGCGACTCTGACGCCTTTGACGTAGACGCGAGCCGGTTCGTCTTTGCGGCGCTTGAGTATGGTGCCGAGGTCCGTCTTCTCGAGGACCTCGTCTTTTGCGAAGCGGAGGAAGTAATCCTTCGCCAGCGCCATGTCGCGATCACTGAGTTTGCTGAGCGCGAAGTCGGTGCCCTTCAGCTGTCCGTCGGCCGGCGCCGCGATCGTGGCGTGAAGTGTCTTGACGTCGGCGAAGTTGCTTTTCGCCGCCTGACGCAGCGTGATCTCGCCGTAAGGACTTCGAATGTGGACGCCAACGCCCCGGCGGTGAAAGGTGGCGAGCGCGTCCTTCAGGCCCACGCCGAACTTGCCGACCACCAGGTCGGGCTTGCGAATCTTTTCAGGATTCTCGTTTTGCGTCAGATGCTGGTAGCGCAGCCCGCGCCCGAAGTCGATGATGTGCCAGCCGTCCTTGCGCTTCACGATTTGAGGCTCGGCAGTGCCGGTCAAGGCTTGCTCGTCGAGGGCGTTCGCAATCACCTCGCGGACCGCTTCGGGCACGCCCCAGTGATCCAGGATCTTCTCGACGTTCAGGTCGAAAAGCGCCGGCGACCGCTTTGTCATGGCACGATTCTGCGACGTGGGAGAGCGGTACGACTTCGAGGACGTGTGGACTGTGCCGGCCCCGATCGAAATCGCTTGGCGCATGATCGACGACGTCGCCACGTGGCCGAAGTGGTGGCCTGACTACCGCCACGCAGAAGTCATCTCGAAGACGAGCCACGGTCCAGGAACGCGCTGGCGCGTCAAGGTCAGGTCGAATCTTCCCTACACGCTCGCCTTCGAGTTCACCGTCCTGGCTCACGACCGGCCTCGCTTCGTGAAGGTGCACACCGAAGGCTTCTTCGAGGGCGATGTCGACTGGCGCCTGGAGGAGATCGGCCCGAAAACGACGCGCCTGGTCCTGCACGAGCAGACCGAGACCAGATGGCCGCTGATCAACCTGACTGCGCGCCTGGGTGGTCGAAAGCTGCTCGAGTGGAATCACAGGACCGCGATGCGTCGCGGAGAAGCAGGCATGAAAGCTGCGCTCGTGGGCGGCTATTTGCCACCCGACCTCGATGAGGTCTCAAACCCCCGACCGATCGGCTAGCCTTCCAGCGCCATGCAGCTAGAAGTCGAGGCCCAGGCGCCGAGCGCGCCGGCTGCGCTGGAATCCGCCCGGGCTCAGCGTTTGCCGGTTGCGGCCGCGGTCGGGCTTATCACGATCTTTGGCGTCTCGATATTCGCGAGCGCGTTCCTGCTCTTTCTGGTCGAGCCGATGATCGCCAAGATGATCCTGCCGCTGGCCGGCGGCACACCCGCGGTCTGGACGACGTCGGTTTTGTTCTTTCAATCGGTGCTGCTCGTCGGCTACGGCTATTCGCACTGGCTCGCGATGAGACTGCCGTGGCGCTGGCAGGCCATCCTGCACGGCGCCCTGCTCCTGTCCCCGGTGCCCTTGCTGCCAATTCATTTGATCCCGGGTTGGACGCCACCTGACTCGAACCCGATCGGATGGCTGGTGCTGGTGCTGGCGGTTGCGGTCGGCCTTCCCTTCCTCGTGCTCTCCACCACATCACCGCTCGTACAGCACTGGTTCTCCAGAACGGGCCATCCGCAAGCGCACGATCCGTACTTCCTGTATCGAGCGAGCAACCTCGGAAGCGCTCTCGGTCTGCTCTCGTATCCGTTCGTGATCGAACCTTTGATCGGGCTCAAGGACCAGGCGCAGCTGTGGCGCGCGGGCTACGTCGCTTTTCTGATTCTCATCGCCGCGGCGATGATCTCCGTGGCCCGCGCTCGCGCCACCGCGCCCGTAATCGAATCTGCTGCTGTGTCCGGCGAAGAGAAGCCGATCACATGGCGGCGGCGCGCGCGATGGATCTTGCTGGCGGCTGTTCCTTCGACGTGGATGCTCGCCGTGACCTCCTACTTCACGACCGTCGTGCGGCCGATGCCGCTGTTGTGGGTCATCCCGCTCACCCTCTACCTCCTTTCCTTTGTCGTGGTGTTCGCCCGCCGGCCGCTGATCCCTCGCACGTGGCTGAACCGCCTCTTTCCTTTCTATGCGCTGCCGCTCCTGGGGATGGTTTTGTTGGGCGGCGGAGGTCCGTTCTGGTTTCTTGCGGCCCTGCACTTTGGTGCCTTCTTTCTCGCGGCTCTGCTGTGTCACGGCGAGCTCGCCACCGACCGGCCTGGCGCGAGCCATGTCACTGAGTTTTATTGGTGGCTCGGTGTCGGCGGTGCGGTCGGTGGTCTGTTCGTGGCCGTGATCGGACCGCAGGCCTTCAAAGATTTCTGGGAGTACCCGATCGCCATCGCGGGCGCCGCCCTCCTGCGGCCGGCGCTGGTGTCAGCCGCCGATCGCCGGTCTCGCATCGCCGACTTTGCGCTGCCGGCCGCGATGGGGGTGATCCTGCTGGTGGTCGCGGGAGCCATGTCTGCGTCGGGCTGGCTCGACCGGTTGAACCGCATGGACGTCACGAATGCGGCGACCGGTGCCGACCTGATCCGGGTTTTGATCGTCTTTGCCATCCCAGCGGTAATCGCCGGCGCCTTCACCCGGCGCCCCGCTCGATTTGGCCTCGCCATGACCGCGATGTTCTTGCTCGGTCTGCTGCCGATCGGATCGCAGGCCGCTTTGTACCAGCAACGGGACTTCTTCGGAGTTCACAAGGTCGTGAGCGATCCCACCGGCACCAAGCACGCGCTGGTCGACGGCGGCACGATTCATGGGCTCGAGCTCATGACCGCAAGCGGGCGCGACGCACCGACCTCGTACTACTCGACCAGCGGTCCGGTCGGCGATTTCTTCAAGGCCGAGGATCCGGTCGATGAGACCTGGAACGTTGCCGTCATCGGATTGGGCGCTGGCGGAATGGCGTGTTACGCGCGCACGCGTCAGAACTGGACTTTTTACGAGATCGATCCTGTGGTGGTGCGGATCGCGCGCGACAGTTCGCTCTTCACCTTCCTGAACGACTGCACGCCTCAAGCCAGTGTCGTGCTGGGCGACGGTCGCCTGACCATCGGCCAAGCCCCCGATCACAGCTACAACCTGATCGTGCTCGATGCATTCGGATCAGATGCCATTCCGATCCACCTCTTGACGCGTGAAGCGCTCCAGCTCTACACGCGCAAGCTGGCGCCGGACGGCGTGCTCCTTTTCAACGTCTCGAACCGGTACGTCGGGCTGGCGCCGATCCTCGCCACGGAGGCGGCATCGCTGTCGATGGTCTCGTACGAGCGAATCGATACCAAGGTCACAACGGCTCAAGCGGCAGAGGGAAAGTTCCCGTCCGATTGGGTGGCGATGGCGTGGTCGCGCGACGCACTCGCCGATCTCGCCTCTCAGCCGGGCTGGCGCTCCCTCCAGGCCGATCCGCAAGAGCCGCTGTGGACCGACGACTTCAACGACGTCCTGAGCGTGACGAGACTGGGCTGAGACCGCCAACACAGCGGATCGTCGCGACGATCCGTGAATGTCGTGCCCTCTTCAGCCCCCCGCGATCGCCCCGATGATCAAGAACGGCTCTTTGCCGGTCGCGACCTCCTCAGGCAGCGGCTCGTCGGGCTCGAGGTCCGAAAAGTCCTCCTCGCACGCAAAGAAGCGCAGCATCGGCCGGCGCTTCTTGGTGACGTGGTCGCGGATCG
>DATLKH010000241.1:0-2843 GCA_035538475.1 Candidatus Dormiibacterota bacterium
GCCCAGCGCCAGCAGAATCGCGGGCAGCTCGGCTGCGGGATCAGCGTGCGCCAGGCTGCCGCACAGTGTGCCGCGATTCCGAATCACGCGATGCGCAACCAGCTTGAGCGCAGCGGCCAAAAGCGGGCAGATGCGCGCGACCAAGTCCGAATCCTCGACCGCAGCCTGCCGGGCCAGCGCCTGCACCGCCACTCCACCCTCGCGTTCATAGATCCCATCGAAGCCGGCGATTCGATTGATATCGACGAGATGGCTCGGCCGCGCCAGCCGGAAGTTGAGCAGCGGGATCAGCGACTGGCCGCCAGCGAGAACCTTTGCATCTTCGAGTGACCCGAGCATCGAGCACGCTTCATCGACGGTCGCGGGCGCGTGATATTCAAAAGGCGGCGGCTTCATTCGAGCATCGCGACGGCACGGCACAGCGCAGCCTCGCCACCCTGGAACCGCCACGGGAAACAACCGAAAAGCACCTTGCGGTCGAGCACCTCGTCGATCTGTCCGCCAAGGTTTTCGATGTGGACGACGTCGTGCGGGAAAAGCAGCGTGTGCATGATCTGGTAGTCCGCCTTGGGAAACAACCGCTCCAGACTTCCGAGCTTCTTTTCCGCTTCCTCGGCTTCGTCGGCGCGAATTCGGCGGATCACGGTGTTCATCGGGTGATCTGCGGAGCCCGCGTCGATCGCGAGCCAGCGCACGCCGCGCCGTAGCACCCACTCCGCGAAGTCACGCGCCGGTCCGGGATGTCGAATGAAGTATTTCGTCTCGTCAAGGTCTGAGCGGTCGGTCCAGTTCTCCGGATAGTGACGGTGGTATCCGGTGTGGATGACAAGGATGTCGCCGCGCTCGATGCGAAGGCCGGTCTCTTTCTCCCAGCGCTCGAAGTGCTCGGGTCCGAAGACGTCGTAGTCGCCAAGTCCCATTCGCTCGAGGTCGACGACGCAGGCAGGTCCGATCAGGAAGTCGAGCGGCAGGTCTCCGATGAACTTGCCGCCGGTCATGAAGTGAGCGGGCGCGTCGAGATGAGTGCTGACGTGGAGCGTCATCGTGATCTCCTGACCGCCTGCCTTCTCGAACGCGAGACGCTTGATCCAGCGAATCGCGGGGCCTGGATAGCCGGCAAAGGCCGGTGTGTGCAGCGAGAAATCCTGTGTGAGGTCGAGAAACTTCACGGGGCGACGCGCGCCGCGATTCTTAGGGGCCCGCGCGAAGTCACGGCGCGCCGCTCCTCGAGCCGCTGCGCGGCTCGGGTCGCGGGTCCTCGGACTTCGTGGGGACTAGCAGCGATCGCTGCACCTTGCCCATCGCGTTGCGGGGCAGCTCGTCCACAACGACGACGCGCTTCGGGCACTTGTAGTGGGCGAGGCGCTCGCGCGCGTAGGCGATGAGCTCGGATTCGATCTCCGATCCTGAGCCGCTGGGCACCACGAAGGCCGTGACTTCCTCTCCCCATTTGTCGCTGGGGATCCCGGCGACGGCCACCTCGAGCACAGCCGGATGCTCTTCCAGGACCAATTCGACCTCACGTGGGTAGACGTTGAATCCGCCCGAAATGATCAACTCCTTGATGCGACCGCGGATGGCGAGCGATCCGTCCTCGCCGATCTCACCCACGTCGCCGGTGCGAAACCAGCCATCGGGCGTGAAAACCTCGGCTGTCGCTTGGGGATTGCGCCAGTAGCCCTTGAACACCTGGCCGCCTTTCAGCAGGACTTCGTCTTGCTCGCCGAGCTTCACCTCGACGCCGGGGAACGGAAAGCCCACCCGCCCCGGCTGACGAGGACCGTCGCACGGGTTGGTGACGACGATGCCGCCTTCGGTGATGCCGTAGCGCTCGACTGGCGACTGACCGAGCAGCCTGGTGCAGCGCTCGAACAAGGCCGGCGGCAGCGGCGCCGAGCCGCACACGAAGATCCGGACCCCTGACAGGTCTGCAGGGTGCTCATCGAGCCAGTCGCACAGGCGCTGGTACATCGAGGGCACGCCGAACAGCATGGTGCCCTTCGCCTCATCCTCGCGCGTCAATTCCGCCACGACGGCGGCCGGAGTAAAGGGCACCAGCGTGGCGCTGGCACCACTCAGCAATGTGCCGTGCAATCCCATGCCAAGCCCATGGAGGTGGAAGAGCGGAAGGGCGTGAACGAGGATGTCGCGCGAGGTCCATCGCCACACCTCGACTGCACCTCGACCCTGAGCGAGAAAGGCGCCGTGATCGATCACGGCCCCCTTGGGCCTGCCCGTCGTCCCCGACGTGTACAGGATCGCCGCCGGACTTTCAGGAGTGAGCGCGGGCATCGGCGGCGCGCCCGCCCGAGGCAGTTGCTCGAGCGGCACGATTCGTGCGCCGAGCGTCCGCGCGATCTCCGCCCTTGGCGCGTCGGCGATGACGGCGAGCGGCTGGGAGTCGCGGAGGATGTGCTCGGCTTCGGCCGCGTGGTATTCCGGGTTCATCGCCACCACCACGCCACCGGCGCGAATCACTCCCAGATAGGCGATCACCCAGTCGAGCGAGCTGGCGGCATAGATGCCGACCCTGTCGCCGGGGGCGAGACCTTGCGCCGCCAGTCCACCGGCCACCCGCTCGGCCTCGTTCTTCAGCTGCTCGCGCGTCACGTGACGGTCGCCCGCACGCAGAACGAGTTGACCACCCGGCGGCAGCAGCTCCCGGGCGAGCGTACCCGAGCGCAATCTCTTGCGCAGCGCCTCGATGTCCGGGCTCACCCGCCCAACATAAAACAGTCAGAAGGGCCGGCCGATGACGAGGACTGAGATGCGGCGCTGAACGCGCGCCTCTCTCAGGACCTCGAGACCATGCGCCGCCAGAGTCGCCTCGAGCGCCCGGCGCT
>DATLKH010000242.1:0-13042 GCA_035538475.1 Candidatus Dormiibacterota bacterium
TGTAGGCCGTCAAGGCGCCGAGCGTCAAGCGTCCTGCGATCGCCTGGAGCGCGATGTAGAGGTACGTGATGGAGGTGACGACGGTGCTGATGTTGCCCAGCGCAAAACCGGTCATGTACCGGCGGACCACCTGTGCGCGCTGCGTCTCATAGAACACGTTGGCGATCAAGCGGTAGCGATCGATGAAGTACTGTCCGAGGCCGAAGAGCTTGACCTCTTTGACGAATGAGTCGGTGGTCACGAGCGAAACCAGATAGTTCATGCGCCGCAGCAGGCGCGATCCCCAGCGAGCGATGTTGTAGCCGCGCCACCCGTAACGCGTGTCGGCGATGAATGCGGGTACTGGGGAGACGAGCACGATGATCGCGAGGATCCAGCTGACCGCAAACAGAAACGCGATCATCGTCACCAGCGTGAGGATCGTCTGCAGGAGCCCGAACGCGGTCGCAATCATGAGTACGGGCCTGTTGATCGAGTCGTTCTGCGCGCGGCGCAGCAAGTCGTAAGAAGCGGGATCTTCGTAGAAGGCCAGGTCGAGCGATGCCGCCTTCTCCATGACCATCAGCTGGATGCGCATCGAGACCGAGTTCTGGAGGACTTGCTGGCTGATGTTGCGAAGTGTGTTGAGCAAAGCGCTGACGGCGAAGATCACAAACTGCAGCGCGGCCAAAAAGACGATCATCGACACCGAGCTGAAGGCCAGCGGTGGCATCCAGGTCACGCCGAGCTGATTCAAGACCTGGCGATCCGGTAGATGCTGGACGTTGATCACGATGCCTCGGACGACCGCGTTTGTGAGCATCAGCGTCAAGCCGACCGAGATGGTCGGAATGATGCCGGCGAGCGCCGTCGTGGCAAACAGTCCGATGGTGGTCGGCCGGCTCGCCTCCCAAACCAACTGCAGGACCTGAGGCAGCGCCGATGTCGTTCCGGTGATCGACTGTTTCAGGTTCTCCCAGCGACCACGCAGGTCTTTCGGCCCTTCGGGCTGTTGCGGCGGCTCGAGCGCCGGATCGCCGGTCAGCCCGCTGTTGGCGGGGCCGGTTTCCGGCTTGCGCCGCCCTCTGCCCCACCCGCCCCACCAGATCACGGGCCCGTGCGAGCCCGGCGGCATCATCCCCATGTGGCAGCGAGCTTACGCGAGTGGGAACGCCGGCCCAATGACGCGAGTGCCGGCGCTCGCGCGTTGCGGGTGGTCGGCATACCTACCAGCGCCGGCAGCGGCGTGAGTTGAGCGGCTTGACTTCTTGGGTGTTGCGTTGTAATCATGTAATTATGGACGATAAAGAACTCGGATCGATCAAAGGTTGGTTTGCCGGAAGGCTCCCGGACGGGTGGTTCACGGGAGTGGACGTCAGCGTCGAAGATGACCAGATCGTGGTCATCGGCACCCTGCCCGAGCTCAAGCTCGGCTCCACGCCGGAGGAGAAGGAAGGCGCAGCGGCCGGACGGATCGCCCGTTTCCGCGAGGAGACTCGCGGGGATCGCATCGGCATCGCCCGTGAAGCCGAGGAGCGGTTCAAGAAATACGTCACCTGGGGCGCCAAGCTCGACACCGTGACCAAGCGCTTCAACCCCGGCGGGGGAGGTGGTGGATGGTCGGGCAACGACCGGCGGAGCGTGATGATCCGGCGCTGGATGCGCCGTCACCGCGAACGGCATCCGCAGGGGCCGGAGCGACAGTCACAGGTCTTCTAACTTTCACTGACGGCTGAGTACATGCTGCCGAGCCAGCGGCTCGGGACCATCTTCAAGAGCCGAGTGTTCTTGAAGCCTGCGCCGCTGGCCAGCTCTTCCCATCGCGCATAGGTGAAGGGATAGGGCACCCAGGGATTTCCTCGGTCCGTCCCATACTCGATCGACGACGATCAGCCTGCCGCCTGGGCTCAGCATGCGACGCACTGACTCGAGCACCGGCTGCTTGTTGCGCACGAAATGGAGTGAATTCGCCATTACGATCCCATCCAGGTCGTGCAAATCGAGTGGTTTCGTGAAATCAGCGACCCGAGTCTCGATGCGACCGTCGATCGCCCGGACCGCATGTGCATCCTTGTCGACCGCGGTGATGTGAGCCTCAGGGCCGAGCAGCTTCGCGAGCGCATGCGTGAACGCGCCTTCGCCAGCGCCGAGGTCGGCCCACCGACCGCCTGCACGCTCGATTCCATCCTCAATCAGCGCGATGAGATCTTTCTGATTCAACTTCTTCTCGCACACGAGGCGCGACCTCGTCGGCAAACTGGCGCATCGCTGCGGGATCTTCGGTGACGAGAAATGTGTCCATTCCATGTTCGAGCACGAGCTCGACCAAAAGTTCGCGTGGCAGCTCGCCCGCATTGAGAATGCGCCGAATCTTGCGCGGATCGCGACCAGCGGCGGCAGCTGCTTCATCGATCCGCTTGTTACCCTCACTCAGATCGTCAGGCGTGAGGTAACCGAGCGATGGGACCCATCCGTCCGCGAGACGGCCCACCAGCGACAGCATGCGCGGCTTGTAAGCACCGAGCCAGATGCCGATCGGATGCACTGGAATTGGACCTGAGTGGGCTCCCGACAGGTGGTGATAGCGGCCCTCGAATTTGATGCCGTGCTCGCCACTCCACAATCGACGCACGACGTGAATTGCTTCTTCCAACGCAGAAACCGCTTCACCAGGTGTCCACTGAGGGCCCCCGTAGGCATGGACGGCGGGCGAGAAACCGCCCGCGCCAAGGCCTAGCTCGAACCGGCCGCCGCTGAGGATGTCGATCGTCGCCGCGGCCTTCGCGAGCAGGGCCGGCGGACGAAGCTGCATGTTCGCGACGTCGGGAAATACGGTGACCCGCTGCGTGCGCACGGCGATGGCGGTGAGCAGCGTGATGGTGTCGAAGAAACGGCGCTGGTAGGGGTGGTCCTGGACGCCAATCACGTCGAAACCGAGCTGGTCCGCAAGTACGGCGGCATCCAGCACGTGCGGCGTCGCGATCGGGGTCAGAAAGATCCCAAAACGAACTGGCCGCCCGTAGTCCATCCGAAGGACTAGAAGCGGCCTTGCGTTCGGACTATTTCCCCCGCCGGAACAGCAGGCGCCAGACGAGCAGCAAGAGCACCGCGCCGCCGAACGCGATCACGACCCGGTTGAGCAGGTCTGGAAAAGGAAGGTGGAGGTTGAGCAGGCCCGCGAGCCAGCCCCCGATGATCGCGCCGAGGATGCCGAGGATCAAGTTCCAGAACCAACCTCGGCCACGGCCCATCACCACCAGGCTCGCCAGGAAACCGGCGATCAGGCCGACCACGATGAAAACGAGGATGTCTGTGAGACCCATTGCGCTATTTAAACGTGCTCTAACGTATTCCTTGCATGCCGACTGAGCAGTACCACGAGCCGGCCGACGAGCTCAGCCCGGAGATCCGCACGTTCGCCCGCATGGCGGCATCGCTCCAGGAAGAGGCGGAAGCGATCGGCTGGTACGAGCAGCGAATGTCGCTCGAGCGCGATCCGCAGGCCAAAGCGATCATGGAGGACGCGCAGGAAGAGGAGTTCAAGCACTTCGCGATGGCGCTCGAATTTCTCAGCCGGCGCAAGCCAAAATGGCGGGCCGTGTTGCAGGACGTGCTGTTTCGGGAAGGCGACATCGTAGAGCACGGCGAAGAAGGCGAGGAAGCCGAGAAGAAGGCCTGAACAGCCACCCGGCGGTGGAGGAAATTGATGCGAGTTGCGATTCTGGGAACGGGCAAGATGGGCGCTGCGATGGCGCGGCGCCTGCAGGCCGCCGGCCATGAGCTGACGCTGTGGAACCGCCACCGCTCCCGTGCCGAGGCGGTCGGCGCGGGCAATGTCGCGTCCACTCCGGCCGAGGCGGCTCGCTCTTCCGAATATGTGATCTCGATGCTCACCGACGCGAGCGCTGTGCGTGAGGTTTATCTGGGTGAAGATGGCGCCGTGAGCGCCGCGCGCTCACAGGTCTTCGTGGACATGAGCACCGCAGGTCCGGACGCGAGCAAAGAAATCGGAGCTGCGATCGAGCGCACGGGAGCCCTGTTCGTCGAAGCTCCGGTGTTGGGCAGCATCGCGGCGATCGAGAGCGGCGGCGCGCTGGTGCTTGCCGCGGGCAAATCGGAGGCGCTTGAACGGGCGCGCGAGATTCTCGCCCTCTTCGGCGAGGTGCGCCACATCGGCGATCTGGGAAGTGCCGCAGCGCTGAAGTTGATCGCCAACAGCACGCTGGCCGATATCTATGCGATCACGGTCGAGCTGCTTGCAGCGGGCGCTGCGGCCGGGCTGAAAACTGAGGACGTTTTCGCGATCTTGACTCGATTCGTGCCTGATCTGCCCAGGCGACGGGCCGGCCTGGTCGACCACCAATACGAGCCGGTCACGTTCGCGATGCGAGACATGGTCAAGGATCTCGAGCAGGCGACAGCGCTCTACAAACGCGTCGGTGCGAAGACTCCGATCACCGACCAGACCAAAGAGCTCTACAAGCGCGCGACGCAGGCGGCGCCGGATCTGGAAGTCTCGGCGATCGCCACCCTTTACGAAAAGGACTCGGCTAAATCGCGCTGATCAGCGATCGGACTTCAGCGAGCTCCTGCTCGCTGACCGAATGGTCCATTCCCGGATAGAGCTGCACCTTGACCGTTGCCCCCATGCGCTGGATGACCTGGCCAGCCTGGATCACGCGCTCTTTGGGAATGAAAGGGTCGACATCGCTGCAGCCGAGAAACGTGGGGGTGCCATTGAAAGATCCGGGGTAGTCGCGCGGTGTGTCATCCGGTCCGATGAGGCCGCCGCTCAAGCCCACGATTCCTCCATAGCGGCGAGCATTCCTCGCCGCGAACTCGAGGACCAAACAAGCGCCTTGCGAAAAGCCGATCAGCACAAGGTGATCGACAGGCACGTGTTCTTTGGTCCGCTCCACGAGGCCCGAGAGCATGTCGAGCGCCGAGCTCAAGTAAGGCTCATTGGTTGCGATCGGCGCCGTGAATGGATTCGGGTACCACGCCGGTCCCGCTGACTGCGGAGCGATGTATGTCCAGCCAGGGAGCTGCACATGGGGTGCGATGGTCATGATGATGTCTTCGGCTGTGGCACCGCGGCCGTGGATCAGGATCATCGCGGCCGTTGCTGTTTCCACTGACTCACCGGCATGCACCACGCGACGTCCATGTGCAATCGCCACGGTCACTTAGTATGACCATCAAGTGAGCGGCACCTACAAGTACGCCAGTCCGCGTGTCATCCACTGGGGGACCGGATCGGTGTCCAAGTTGCCCTCAGAGCTGGACGGCTTGAACGTGCAGCGTTTCGCGCTCATAACCACTCGTTCCCTCGTCGATTCGGCTAATCGATTAGGCGTCGAGCCCGCGACCAGATCGGTCGTCCGCCAACATGCGCCACACGCGGACATCGATGCCGCTGCAAATCACGCGTCGGATGCGAAGGTCGATGGGATCGTGAGCTACGGGGGTGGCAGCGCCATCGACGCGGCAAAGATCGTGTCGGTTCGGCTGGGCGCACTCCCCCACATCGCGGTTCCGACCACCCTGTCGGTCGCCGAGCTCGCGGCCGGCGCCGGTTATACCAATGAGGCCGGCGACAAATCGGGCGCGCGCGATCCACGCCAGCTGGTCAGCGCCGTCATCTATGACGCAAGCCTGACGCTTGCAACTCCCATTCAGCTCTGGCTTTCAACCGGCATCCGAGCCCTCGATCATGCCGTCGAGGGTTTTCTGGCCGACGGCGAGCACCCCTTTAATGACGTGATGGCGCTGGAAGCGATCCGCCGCCTCTTCGACTCATTGCCTCGCGCCAAGGAGGTGCCTCATGACCCCGACGTCCGCACGGAGAATCAGCTTGCGGCCTGGTTTTCGTTCACGCTGCCGGAAGCCTCGGCGGCTGGACTCAGCCACACGATGGGTAAGCAAATCGGAGCGAGACACGGAATTCCGCACGGTGTGACTTCTTGCCTGCTGCTGCCGCACGTGCTTCGGTACCTGGCAACGCGGATGCCGGCACGGGTGGCGATTCTCTCCGAGGTCATGGGCGGCGATGCGGCCGGCTGCGTCCAGGATCTGATTCGAAGACTCGGCCTACCCCAGCACATCGCGACCTATGGAATCGGCGAAGCGGAGTTGCGCCGGGCCGCAAACGACCTGGCCGGTAAGCATTCCGCCGAGGATCTGCTCCAGATCTATCTATCAGCGCTTTAGTGCCGCCGTTGGCGCGAGCCCCGAATGACCAGTCCGGGATGCACGCCTAAGACGTTGCCCGCGTCGGCAGCCAGGACACGGTCCGCCGCGGCCTGGACTCGAATCACGTGGAGGCCGGCGAAATCGATGACATCGAAATGCAGCGCGGGAATGAAGCCGGCAGGTGCCACTGCTTTCTCTGCGGGAATCGCGACGCTCCCGACCCACATGCGTCTCAGCCCGGACCGCCTGCCTGCGTGGCAAATCCCTGTCAACAACGACTTGAAGATGCCCTTCCGTCGATGCTCGGGTATCGTCACGCAGTTCCAGATGTAACCCTCACGCGCGCGTGGCTTGAGCTCAACTTGCAGCTCACCGACCCACTCCCGATCCACGGACAGCCAGCCATAGCCCGCGATCGCCGCGTCGATCCGGACCACAAAACATCGGCAGCCACGGGCGAGCCGTGACGCGACGAGATCCGCCTCGTCGCCCATGAGCGAGGCGAGCAGTGGGGCATCCGCCGCGTGGAGCTCTTCGACCGGAAACGGAGGCGGCGGACCCTCGACCGTAAGGTCCGCCGCCCAGAGAGTGCTTCGGATTTAGTGGCCTCCGCCCACTAGAAGCGGAAGTGAAGCCGCCGAATGGTGTTGATCACGTCCTCGTCACCGCTCGCCGATCCGCCGGGGAAGCGCTGGAAGAACGTCAGCACCGCGTCCGCCGCGTTGTTGAAGTGGATCAACGCGTCGACGCCTTCGAAGTTACCTTTCTCAGGCTCGGAGGTCCATTTGCCGTCCTTCACGGTGGCGCGCCACTTGCCGCCCCATGGACCGTCGACCTGGATCCCATACGTGAAGTTTTGACCCTTCGCAGCTTTCTCGTCGACCGTGTACATCCAGAAAATGAAAGCGAAGGGAAGGATGAGCCCGGCCGAGTCTTCGGGGACGGTGGCCAGCTTGTTGCCGAGGCCGTACTCGATGTCGTAGGGGTGGACGCCGTAGTCCATGATCTGGAACGTGCCGTAGAAGCCGGCAGGCACCGGCCCGGCGAACGGGTGGTAGATCATGAAGCTCTCCCACTCCTGCGGCGTCAGCTCAGACAACAACTGGTCGAGTTTCTGCGCGTCCTTCTTGAAGCGGTCCAGTGCCTCTTCGCGCGACAGCTTGCGGAACTCCAGCGCGTGGTCATTGAGGGTTTCCCCCATCACGGGCAGGCCCAGCGCCGTTCCGTCCTTGCCCGCCCGCGCCGCGTCCCAGTTCTTGAAGTAACCCTCCATGACGTCGATCATGTGTCCGACCAGATCGCGCGTCTGCCAGCCGGTGCACCTGGTGTCGACGTTCCAGTTTTTTGGATCGGACACCATGCGCGTGAAGTTCTCTCGGTCACGCCGCATGACTCGCATGACCGTGTCCTTGCCTTCGGCCGACATTGGGTTGACGGGCGTTTCGACTGCAGTGCTCATTCCAACCTCCACTCCGTACTAATGTGCGCCGGTTGTCGTGGTGATCGGCACGACGATTGGCGGCAAGATCTGATCGAGCTGCTCGCGTCGCACCTGGAACCAGGGCGGCAAGCTGAGCGTGGTTCCCAGCTCCTCTCGACTCTCGTCGACGGTGAAGCCCGGGCCGTCGGTGGCAATCTCGAACAGCACTCCACCTGGTTCCCGGTAATAGATCGACTTGAAGTAGTAGCGATCGATGACCGGCGTCACGTTGCGGCCGGCTCCCATCAAAAGGTCACGCCACGCCACTTGTGCCTGGTCGTCAGGTGCTCGCCACGCCACGTGATGCACTGTGCCGATGGACTCGCTGCCCGCGGCTCCGTCCGGCGATTCGATGACATCGACCGTCGAGTGAGGACCGCCGTTGCCGGTCTCGAAACGGGTGCGGTTTCCGTCGTGAGCCGTCCTGCGGAAACCCATCGTGTTGGTCAGGAGATCGGACGTGCCCGTGGCGTCGGCGACTGTGAGTGTCACCGAATGAAAGCTGCGAATCGCCCGGTCGGGGTCGATGGGTCCCTCCGCCCATGAGACCCAGCGCTCATCGCTCGCCCTTCCGACGAGCTCGAGCTCCAGCCCGTCGGGGTCATGCAGGACGAGGACATCGGCATCCATGCGGCTGGTTCGTTCGTGATCGATGCCGAGCTTGTGCAAGCGCGCGCCCCAGAAGTGAAGAGAGCGCTCCGGCACAGCGAACGACACCGTCGTGATCTGCCCGCTTCCAGTTCGGCGTTTCGGCCACTTCGGCCAGCCGAAGAATGTCATTACCGTGCCTGGCGTTCCGAGGTAGTCGGCGAAATAGATGTGGTAGGTGTCGGGGAGGTCCTGGTTGATGCTCTTTTTGACGAAGCGCAAGCCGAGCACCCCGACGTAGAAGTCCGTGCATTTCTGCACGTCGCCGGTGATGCACGTCACGTGGTGAATGCCGGGAATGCTGGCGGCCACGATCACCCCTCCGAAATTGATCCGTGCACCCTCATACTAGTCGCGCCCGGATTCGGTGTCACTCTCGGCTTCAGCTTCGGTTCGAGACCAGATTTCCGCCGCTGTCGGCGACTCCATCTCCTCCTGAATGTGCGCGACGAGCCCGATCGCCCGGGCCATCACGGACAGGCCTCGGCAGACCCGCCAGGGAATGCCCATCTCGCTCGCGACCGCCGCAATCGCGCCGGTGGCGTTGACCGGCAGCGGCCGCCCGTAAGCCGACGTGGCCTCCTGCGCGATGGCCTTCATCAGCTCGACATGCCGGCCCGAAAAACCCGTCTCGGCGGCGATCTGAAACAACCGAACAGTGCGCGGATCGGTCACGGTGTGAATCGGGTGGCCGAGACCCGGAATGAGTCGCTTTGAGGCTCGGTAGCGGGCGACGATGGCTGGGGGTTCGCCATCAGGCTCCTGGAGCATCTGGGCCGCCTGTTCGATCGATCCGCCGAACCGGTCGCCCATGCCCAGCAACCCGGCCGCCACCGCGGCCTGCAGCGCCTCGGGCGCGCCAAAGTAGGTCAATCGGGCGGCGATCGCGCTCGGCGTCATGCCGTGCTCGACCAGCGTGACGGCGAGGGCGTTGAACATGGTCGACTCCTGGGCGTTGGGCAGCCGCCCCATCAGCTCGAGAAATGCGACGTCTCCCAGCGCAACCTTTCCGAGCAAATCCTCCGTCAGGTCATATCCACGCACGTAGATGCGTTCCGTGGTGCTTCGCCCGAGATTCGAGCGCAGCTTCCGATTCATCGCGTGACGGAAAGTCGAGTCTTGTAGCTGCTTTCGCCGAAGTCCGATTCGGGCACGAGGCTGACGCTGCTGCGGAACAGCAGCTTGGAATGGATCGCGTCCTCGATGTCCGCCTTCAGCGACTCGTCCGACTGGTGTCGCTCCGCGACTTCGACTTCGATCGGAACGGGTGGATCGATGGTCGTGCCTTGAGCCGGGCGAACTACGCGCGCGCGCCCCGTGACGCGGGGCCGGAAATCGCCGACGACGGACAGGATCGCAGTCGGATAGACGTTGACGCCGCGCACGATGAACATATCATCGCGCCGGCCCAGCACGCGAATGCGAAAACTGGTGCGTTCGCACTCGCACGAGGTGCCCTCGATGCGCACGATGTCGCCGCCGCGAAAACGGACGACAGGCATGGCCTCGCGCGTCAGCGCGGTGTATACGAGCTCGCCCACCGCGCCCGACTCGATCTCGACCGGATCGCCGTCTTCCGGATCGACCAGCTCCGGCCAGACATGTCCCGCGCCGCAAAAGTGCATGCCCTGCTGGTACGGGCACTCGCCGAAAAGAGATGGCGCGATGTCGCCGATGCCCATCACCTCCGTGACGGTGACGCCGAGCACGCGCTGGATGTGATCGCGAATGGCGGGGATGCCGCCGCCTGGTTCGCCGCCGGTCACCACATGAGTGAGCGGCATGGCGCTGGGTTCGGCCTCTTCCTTCTCCAGGCGATTGGCCAGGTATTGCGCGAACGAAGCCGTGGACAGGAGCGTGTCCGCAAGACCAGCTCGAAGACCAAACAAAACTCGCTCCGTGTCGCCCGGTGCGACCGGAACCGAACGCGTGCCGATCCGCAGCAGCACGAAGTGCGTGTGGCCGGCTACAAAAGGACCTGCGCCGAAGGTCGTCAGCACCGACGAGTGCTCGTGGATTCCAGTTGCGTAGTACGAACGCGTCCCCATGATCGTCCACGTCTCCATGTCCGCGCGCGTCAAGGCGAGCACGCTGGGCGCACCGGAGGTGCCGCTGGTCTGGTAGACGCGCTTCACCTGATCGGCGGTGACGCACAGGTTGGTGCCGAAGGGCGGATCTTCGTCGAGCGCCTGCTTCAGCTCTTGCTTCGTGGTGAACGGAAGCTGCGTTATGTCGCCAAGGCTGACGAACGAGCTCCCGACGCCGGCTTCACGAAACTTGCGCGCGTAGAACCCTGAGGATTCGCGGAGGCGGCGGTACTGGCGCTCCCATGCCGCGACCGAGAGGCGCCGGGTTTCCTCCCACGGCGCGGCCTCGATCTCGCGCTCCCAGATCCAGTCGCGCTCGCAGCGATCGTCCTTGAGCCGGTTCGACACGGGCATCAAGATTAACTTTGCTGCCGTGACAAAGCTGCTGCCGACCACAGTCGTCGGGAGTTATCCGCAACCCGACTGGCTGGTGGACCGGCAGATGCTTGGCGCACGTCTCCCGCCCCGCACTCGCGCGCTCGAGATCTGGCGAGTCCCTCCCGAGCATCTCGAGCAGGCGCAGGATGACGCGACGATCGTCGCCATTCGCGATCTCGAGCGGGCGGGGATCGACATCATCACCGACGGCGAAATCCGGCGCGAGAGCTACTCCAACCGGTTTGCGACCGCTCTCGAAGGCATCGACCTGGAGCATCCCGGCACCGCGCTCGACCGCACCGGGCATCCCAATCCCGTGCCCCGGGTGGTCGGTCCGATCCGGCGCACGCGAGCCGTCGAGGTACGCGATGTCGAGTTCCTTCGCACCAACACCGACCGCATGATCAAGGCCACATTGCCGGGACCGTTCACGATGTCGCAGCAGGCTCAGGACGACTACTACCACGACGAAGAGGCGCTCGCCATGGCGTTGGCGGAGGCAGTGAACGAGGAGGTACGAGCGCTGTTTGCTGCGGGCGCCAGCGTCGTGCAGCTCGACGAGCCTTACCTGCAGGCGCGGGCGGAGAAGGCCGAGCGCTTTGCGATCAAGGCGATCAACCGCGCGCTGGACGGAATCGACGGCACGACCGCGCTGCATACGTGCTTCGGCTACGCGCACATCGTGCACAACCGACCCAACGGCTATCCGTTTCTCGAGCCGCTTGCCGGCACTACCGCCAAACAGATCTCGATCGAATCGGCGCAGCAAGCGGTCGACCTTTCGGTGCTGCGCGCGCTCGAGGACAAGGTCTTGATCGTGGGGGTGATCGATCTTTCCGACGAGAGTCCGGTTGAGGAGGTTGAGACGGTCGCGACCCGGATCCGGAGTGCGCTCAGATACGTGGATCCGGAACGCCTGATTGTCGCGCCCGACTGCGGGATGAAGTACTTGCCGCGGGAAAAGGCCCTTGGAAAGCTGCAGGCGATGGTGAAAGCGGCAGCGAGGGTGCGGGCAGAGCTCTATTCAGCTCCGGTTGACCACTGATCGATTGTTCGGATGGTCGCGACTATCCGAGTTTTTAGTGGCGCAGCCTGTTGGCTACTTCGGTGAGCTCTTCGATCGCCTGCCGGGCCAGCTTGATCGCCCGCGTGTAAGCGGCCTTGCTGGGTGGCTTGGAGCGGCCCTTGATCGAGGCGTCGATGAACTGCTTGGCCAGCAACGATGAGTCCTTCGCCAACGTCAACCTCCCTTCAATTCTGACCAAAAACGGTCGATGATCAACTCCGCAAACCATTCCGACCAGTATTTCTGCTTCAGCTTTTTCCTGGCCAGGTAGTTTCTAAAATCCGGAGTCACCTCGAGCTCGGCGATCAACAGCGCCACCACATCGTCCGGCCGGATCTCCTTGATGAATCCATGCGTCGCTTGATAGGCGTGCCTGGCCTTCGCCTTCCATGCCGCCGCGTCGTTGTCGAGCAGCGAGGTCAAGCTCGCATCCTTTAGATCTTGCAGCTTCTTCTGAGTCAGCGCCACAGCACTGTCCGCGTCGTCCATGCGGCAGCCGCAAAAACGACGACAAGCTTGAGTGCGAAGAGTGCGATCGTCCACCCGTAAAGGCCCGTGGGCCCGCCGTTGATCAGCCAGCCGAGGCTGACCGCAACAGTGATCAATCCGAGCCCAAAAGCACCGAGAAGGATCGAACCGGCGATCCGATACGCCTGGATGACCTGCTCAGGAACCGCGCCGGCGTACGACTGATAGGAAGCGATGACGATGCCGAGGAACACGAGCCCGAAGCCGGCGAGCGCAGCGGAGGAGCCCAGGATTGCGACCACGACGTCTTTGGGCACGATCAAATCCCGCCAAGAATAAAGAAGAGAGGCCCGGACGACCGAGCCTCTCCGTAGTCGTCGTTACTTGCTGAGCGCGGAAAGGAAGCTGGAGTTTGGCGTTCCCATCCCGGTCACGTCGTCCCACCCAGGCGTGGTGTGAAGGCTGAGCGTCTGGTTCATGGTGCGCAGCCGGTAAACCGTGCCGTTGATTGAGTCGACGCCGTTGACGAAGTTGCTGCGAACCACCGCCACCGTCGAGCTCGGGTTGACGATGTCAGTGAACGCACCACTGTTTGCATAGAAGACCGGGTTCGCGAATCCGTGCACGTGGCCCGCTGCCTGGTCGGCGAGCGCCATGATGCCCGCCATCAGAGGTGAGCTGAGGCTCGTTCCGCCAAGACGGTATTCGCTGTACTTGACCGTCCCGTCGGGGAAGGTCTGCGTC
>DATLKH010000243.1:0-2959 GCA_035538475.1 Candidatus Dormiibacterota bacterium
CGGGTGATCAAGCGCAATGGAGTGGTCAGGGTGATCTGCTCCAAGACGCCAAAACACAAGCAGAGACAGGGCTAGGAGAGTAGATGGCGAGAATCGCCGGCGTCGACATACCCCCACAGAAGCGGGTCGTGATCTCGCTTACCTATATCCACGGCATCGGGAACACCACCGCCCAGAAGATCGTCAAGGCCGCCAACATCGACGCTGACAAGCGGACCAAGGACCTGCCCGAAGAGGAGGTCGCCCGGCTTCGCTCGATCATCGACCGCATGGCCACGGCCAAGGAGATCGTCATCGAAGGTGACCTGCGCCGCGAAGTGGCGATGAACATCAAGCGCCTGACCGAGATCGGGTCGTACCGCGGTCAGCGGCATCGCCGCGGCCTGCCCGTGCGCGGCCAGCGAACTCGCACCAACGCGCGCAGCCGTCGCGGACCGAAGCGCGCAGTGGCGGGCAAGAAGAAGGTCAAGGCCGGGAAGTAATGGCCAAAGCCAAGAAGGTCGTCCGCACGCGGCGACGCGAGCGCAAGAACATCGTCAATGGGCAGGCTCACATCCAGAGCACGTTCAACAACACGATCATCTCGATCAGCGACGTCGACGGAAACGTCATCGCCTGGGGCTCGGCCGGCGGTCAGGGCTTCAAGGGCAGCCGCAAGTCGACGCCGTTCGCCGCACAGCAGACCGCTGAGGCGACCGCGAAGAAAGCGCTCGAGCACGGCATGCGCTCGATCGAGGTTTTCGTCCGAGGCCCGGGTGCCGGCCGCGAGGCCGCCATCCGTTCTCTGCAGGCGACAGGTCTGGAGGTGAGCGCGATCACCGATGTAACGCCGATCCCGCACAACGGCTGCCGCCCACCCAAGCGGAGGCGCGTCTAGTGGCGAATTACAGCGGCCCGGTTTGCCGATTCTGCCGGCGCGAAGGCGCGAAGCTCTACCTGAAAGGCGAGCGGTGCTACACGCCGAAGTGTGCGATCGAGCGGCGCGCGTTCGCCCCCGGCATGCACGGTCAGGCGCGCAAGCGCAAGACCTCCGACTACGGCCTGCAGCTGCGCGCCAAGCAGAAGGCACGCCGGATTTACGGACTTCTCGAAAAGCAGTTCCGAAATTACTTCGATCAGGCGTCAAACGAGCCGGGCGTCACGGGTCTCAACCTGCTCCGCCACCTCGAGCTTCGCCTGGACAACGTGATTTACCGTCTCGGGCTCGGCACCTCACGCAAGCAGGCGCGTCAGCTGGTCACACACCGGCACTTCGAGATCAACGGAAAGCTGGTCAACGTCCCGTCTTTCCAGCTGAAGCCGGGCGACGAGCTGAAGATCAAGGGCTCGGACGGGGTCTTCGATGTGGCGCTCGAGGCGTCCAAGGTGCGCCCGGTGCCCTCATGGCTTTCATTCAACACGGACGAGAAGTCCGCGAAAGTGCTGGCTCGACCCGAGCGCCACGAGATGGAGTCCGGCGTCGAAGAGCAGCTGATCGTCGAGTTCTATTCACGGTAGTTCGAGGGGAGGTACTCAAGCCAAAGTGGCAATCGATACTCAAGTGACAGTCGCGCCGCAGGTTCGCAAGCTCGAGACGAGCGCGAACTACGGCAAGTTCGACATCGAGCCGCTGGACCCGGGGTTCGGGACCACGCTCGGCAACACGCTGCGCCGCGTGCTGCTTTCGTCTTTGTGGGGCGCGGCGGTGACGTCGATCCAGATCGACGGAGTGGCGCACGAATTCACAGCCATCCCGCACGTCAAGGAGGATGTGACCGAGGTCATCCTCAACATCAAGAAGCTGCGGCTGAAGAGCTTCACCGAGGACCCGATCACGCTTCTGCTCGACGTCAAGGGCCCGGCCGAGGTGCGCGCATCGCACATCCAGGCCACCTCGGACGTCGAGATCGTCAATCCCGACCTCTACATCTGCACGCTGGCCGGGAAGGGTCACCTGCGCATGGAGCTCAACGTGGAGCGTGGCAAGGGCTACGTGCCCGCAGAGCGCAACAAGCGCGAAGGCCAGCCGATCGGCGTCGTTCCGATCGACTCCATCTTCTCGCCGGTCGAGAAGGCGAACTTCGTCGTGGAGAAGACTCGTGTCGGCCAGTCGACCGACTACGACCGGCTGATCATCGAAGTCTGGACCGACGGCACGATGTCGCCGGAGGAGGCGGTCAGCCACTCGGCAGAGCTGTTCACCAAGCACCTGAATCTCTTCGTTCGCTTCCGCGACTCGATCGAGAAGCACGAAGCCGAGATGCGAGGTGAGAAGACCGGACAGAACCGGTTGATGGACACGCCGATCGAAGAGCTCGATCTCTCCGTGCGCGCCTTCAACTGCTTGAAGGCAAACGAGATCCAGACCGTGGGCCAGCTCCTGCAGAAGCGTGAGGAAGAGCTCCTCGCGCTGCGCAACTTCGGCCGGAAGTCCCTGGACGAAATCAAGGAAAAGCTCGTCGAGAAGGGCTTCATCAAGCCCGAAGAGATGGGCACGGTCCTGCGCGGCTAGCGATGCGTCATCAAAAGAGCGGCCGGCACTTCAATCGCGATACGGACGCGCGGAAGGCGCTGATGCGCAATCTGACCACGTCGCTTTTGGAGACCGGACGGATCACGACCACGGAGGCGCGTGCCAAGGAGCTGCGCCGCTGGGTCGAGCGCGTGATCACGACCGCCAAAGATCAGGACGTCAACGCGCGACGTCGAGTGAGCGAGGAAGTCTCGAAGCCAGAGGTGGTGGAGAGGCTGTTCTCGAACCTCATGCCCCGGTTGGCGGAAAGACCGGGCGGTTACACGCGAATCATTCACAAAGGCCCACGCTTGGGCGACGCGGCGCCGATGGTGATCATCGAATTAGTGGACTAGTGGTAATCCCCTCCCCAAGCAGTGGGGAGGTGGCGGCGAAGCCGCCGGTGGGGAGGATTGAATTCCCACAATCGTTTCAAAAGTGAATATCAAAGTCGTGCTGGAGTTCGAC
>DATLKH010000244.1:0-7196 GCA_035538475.1 Candidatus Dormiibacterota bacterium
TGTTTCCGCTCGCGGTCGTCGCGGGCAACACGTTCATCCTGAAACCTTCAGAGAGGACCCCTCTGGGTGCGGTGCGTCTGGCCGAGCTCTTCCTGGAGGCCGGTTTCCCGGCCGGCGTCCTGAACGTGGTTCACGGCACGCATGAGGCAGTCGACGCACTGCTCACCCATCCCGAGGTGGCCGCGGTTTCTTTTGTCGGCTCGGCTTCGGTGGCCAAGCACGTTTACCAAACGGCCGCGTACAGCGGCAAACGCGTGCAAGCGCTGGGCGGGGCGAAAAACCACATCGTCGTCATGCCCGACGCCGATCCCGAAATCGTGGTGCCTGCAATCCTGAATTCGGCTTTCGGCAACGCCGGCGAGAGATGCCTGGCAGGCTCGGTCGCGGTTCTCGTGGCGAAATCCGCTGATGAGCTTCTTCCTCCGCTGAGCGCCGCAGCCTCGAAACTGGTGGTCGGCGCGGGCGATGAGCCGGGCGTCCAGGTGGGTCCATTGATTCGCGCCGACCATCGAGACAAGGTCGCCGCCTATGTGGAAAGAGGCGTGGCCGAAGGTGCGGAGCTCGTGGTCGACGGCCGGCACGAGCGATCTCGATCGGGCTTCTTTCTCGGACCCACCGTGCTGGACCGGGTCACACCTGAGATGACGGTCGGCCATGAAGAGATCTTCGGGCCGGTGCTGTCGGTTTCCCGCGCGGCCTCGCTGGACGAAGCCCTCGCCCAGGCCAACAAAATGGTCCTCGGCAACATGGCGACGATTTTCACCCAGTCAGGGAAGACCGCCCGCGAGTTTCGCGAGCGAGTCGAGGCCGGGATGACTGGAATCAACGTCCCCATCGCACAGCCCTTTGCCTTCTTTCCATTCAGTGGCTGGAAAGGGTCTTTCTTTGGCGACCTTCATGTGCACGGGACCGATGGAATCGAGTTCTACACACGTAAGAAGGTGGTCGTGACGCGATGGTGAGGGCAACAGGCAACCCATTGCGGATGGAAACTGACTGAGCCGGCACCCAACCCCGGATCGTCGCGACGATCCGGGGTTATCGCTAGCGACGGGGCCGGTTAGTCGCGACGATCCGAGGCGATCCCGTGCGCGTCGGTCAACCTGCGGCACCAGGTTGGCGGAATGGCGATCGCGTGAGAAGCGTTACAGTCCGTCGGATGGGCACAGTCACCATCGCGGCCACATATGGAGCCGGCGGAAGCGTGATCGCTCCGGCTGTGGCGAAACGACTCGAGCTGCCGTTCATCGATCGGGCGATCCCAGTTGCGGTGGCACAGAAGATTCACGAGCCCCTCGAGGCGGCGCTCGGCGATGACGTGGATCACACCTCGCGCGTCGCGCGTGTGCTGGACAGAGTGCTCGCGACGAGCGGCCTGTTCGTGGGTGTGACCGCTTCGCCCGAACAGCGTGGCGCCCTTCCCGAAGTTGCGAGAACCGAGCAGACCCTGCGTCGCATCGCCGACACGACCGGCGCGGTGATTCTCGGACGCGCCGGGGTCTTCGCGCTCAAGGGCAGGCCCGATGTTCTGCATGTGAGGCTCGATGGGGACGTGGATGCTCGCTGCCGCACCGCCGCGAGGCGATCAGGGATCGACCTGACGGCGGCCGCACGCCAGCAGCAGCAGACCGACCGCGCCCGGCTTGCTTACGTCGAGCACTTCTATCCCCGAGCCGGAGCCTGGAACGATCCCCGCCACTATCACGTCGTGCTCGACAGCACGATCCTTTCGCAGGAGGTTTGCATCGACATCATCGTCAGAGCCGCGGAGGATCGTTTCAGTCGAGCCGCGGACACACAGGAGTCTCGATCAAGGTGACAGCCACCGAACAAACGCAACCGCCAACCGAGACCACGCCGTCCCAGGATGGGGCCCAGCCGGCGCAATCCTTGATTCTCCTGCCGCCGCGCAGGAAGCTGGCGATCCTCGGCGCGATCCTGCTCACGATGTTCCTCGCCTCGCTCGACCAGACGGTGGTTGGCACAGCGCTCCCCCGCATCATCACCGACCTGAACGGCGCCAACCTCTATGCGTGGGTCGTCACCGCGTACTTGCTCACGTCGACGATCACGGTGCCGATCTACGGCAAGTTCTCCGACGTCTTCGGCCGCAAGGTGATGTTGATGTTGGGCGTCTGCCTCTTCCTCCTCGGCTCCTGGCTCTCGGGTGCCTCGCAGAACATGACCGAGCTGGTCTTGTTCCGCGCCATCCAGGGCCTTGGCGCGGGCGCGCTGTTTCCGATCGTGATCGCGATCATCGCGGATCTCTACAGCCCGCGCGAAAGAGGGCGGTTTCAAGGATTGTTTGGCGCGGTGTTCGGCCTGAGCTTCATCGTCGGTCCGTTCATCGGCGGCTGGATCACCGATCACATCAGCTGGCACTGGGTCTTCTACGTCAACGTGCCGTTTGGGATCGCTTCGCTCGTCGTGCTCTGGACCACCCTGCCGGGCATCGGCCGGCGGACGGCATCGGTGCGCGACCTCGACTACGTGGGCATCGTCGTGTTCACGGCCGGCGTGGTTCCGTTGATGGTCGGCCTCAGCAACAAAGGCTTTGTCAACAGCGCGGGCCAGCTCCCCAACTGGACCGACCTGAACGTCGGCGGCTTGATCGTGCTCGGCCTCGTGATCCTGGTCGCGTTCGTGTTCGTCGAGATGCGGACCAAGGAACCGATCATTCCGCTCTCGCTGTTCCGCAATCGTGACTATTCGGTGAGCATGGCCGCCGTGTTCGTCTTCGGCCTCGCGATGTTCGCCGCCATCCTTTTCATGCCGCGCTTCTATCAAACCGTCCGCGGCATCAGCGCCACCGCTTCGGGGTACTACATCTGGCCTCTGCTGGTCGGACTGATGGGCGGCAGCATCGGCTCCGGACTGCTGATCAGCCGGCTCGGCCGTTACAAATGGCTGATGGTCGGCGGAGCCGCAGTGATGGTGGTCGGCGGCTACCTGCTGACGCATCTGACCGCCGCCATTTCCGACTGGACCCTGTGGAGTTACATGCTCATGCTCGGGTTCGGCATCGGCCCGTCGATGGCCGGATTCACCGTCGTGGTCCAGAACTTGGTTCCACTCAAGAGCCTTGGGGTCGCCACCAGCACGTTGACCTTTCTCCGCCAGATCGGCGCCTCGGTTGGTCTTGCCGTGGCCGGAACCGTATTCTCCACGCAATTCGCAAATCGGCTGCCGCAGACGCTTGCATCTCACGGTGTGCCCGAGCAGGCGATCCCGCAGCTGGTCAAGCTCTCCGAGCTCTTGCAGAGTGTGGGCAACGGTCAAGCGGTTCTGGAGCGGATTTTCACTGGACCTGCCGCGGCGCTCATCCCGAGCATCGTGGCGGGTGCCAACGAGGCGCTGGCGCTTGCGATCGGGGACCTGTTCTGGGTGACAGTGATCGCCGGCATGCTGGGTCTGGCCTTCACGCTGATGCTCAAAGACCGGCCGCTGCGTTCGGCGCGCGAGATTCGGGCCGAGGCCACCGGCGCTCCCCTCGAGCCGGCGCAGGAAATCGCTGTCGAACTGCAGACGTAACGCGATCCTCGGCTAACGAGCGCCTTCTTCCTTTCCCGGCAATACAGGCTTGTGCCAACCGCCGCTTGCGCGGATCAATTCGTCCGCCTGCTCAGGTCCCCAGGTCCCAGGTTGATATGTGAACGCAGGGGCATGGTCATTCAGGACGGGGTCGACCACCGCCCATGCCGCCTCCACCGCGTCCTGCCCCGCAAACAGGCTTCGGTCTCCGGCAATGGCGTCGCCCAGGAGCCGCTCGTACGGTCCCTGCTCGCCCTTCTGTTCGTCGAGCAGGAACAGCTCGCGTTGGTCTCCGACGAAAGCCTTACCGACGTGCTTGACCCGCGCAGCCAGCGCGATCGCGGGCCCTGGCTCGAATCTGAAACGAATGTAGTTCGACCGTCTCAGCGTCGATTCGTGGTCGGCGAATATCCGGCGCGGCGGCGGCTTCAGCTCGACCATGATCTCGCCCACGGAGGCGGCCAACCGTTTCCCTGAGCGTAGGTACCAGGGGACCCCGGCCCAGCGCCACGAGTCGATCTGCAGGCGCAGCGCGCAATAAGTCTCGACGTCCGAATCCGGAGCCACACCGGATTCTTGCCGGTACCCCTGGTACTGGCCGCGGACAAGGGCGCCAGGGGTCAAGGGCTTGATGGCCTGGAGAACCTTCACCTTCTCGTCGCGCATCGAGTCGGAGGCCATGTTCAACGGAGCCTCCATCGCGAGAAGTGAAACCACCTGGAGCAGGTGGTTCTGCACCACGTCCCGCAAGCAGCCGACGCTTTCGTAGAACTTTCCCCGACCTTCGACTCCGATCTCTTCGGCCAGCGTGAGCTGCACGCTCTCGACGTTGTTGCGATTCCAGAGAGGTTCCAGAAAGGAATTCGCAAATCGGAAGTAGATGATGTTCTCGATCGCCTCCTTGCCGAGGAAGTGATCGATACGGAAGATGCACTTCTCGGGGAAGATCGAGGTCACTTTCGCGTTCAGCTCCCGCGCGGACGCGAGGTCGCGGCCGAACGGCTTCTCGATCACGACCCGCGCGCCGGCGGCCAGCCCGGCATTTCCCAGGCTCTCGACCACGGTGGCGAACAGCTCGGGTAGAATCGCCAGGTAGAAAACCGGATGGCGGCATCCGGTCAATGCCTCTTTGAGGGCGTCGAACGTAGCGTTTGATTCATAGCGGCCATCGACGTAGCGAAGCGAGGCGAGCAGCCGGTCCAAAGCAGCTTGGTCGTCCATGCCAGGTCCGAAGTTCTTGATGCTGTCCACGACTCGCTCGCGAAGATCGGCGAGCTTCCAGTTTGAAAATGCGATGCCGATGACCGGGCACGACAGCGTCCCCGCTTTCGTCATCTCGTACAACGCGGGAAAGATCTTCTTGCGAGCCAGATCGCCCGAGGCCCCGAACAGGACGAGTGCGTCGGCGTGCGCTGGCTCAGCGCTGGAAGATTGCATGCGACCGCCTTTCAGGCGAAAGGCATGTCTCGGAGTCCGAGCTGCGTCCCGAGCTCTGTCGCTCGCTGATCTGACTCGGCGGCTGCATCCAACCGCCCCAGCGCATTCAGGGCCGTGGCGCGGTCATGCAGCGCGCGCGCCAGCGATGGCTTTGCGCCAATGGCCTCGAAGAGTGCGATCGCCCGATCGAAGTCTTGCAGAGCAGCCTCCCACTCGGGCTCGGTCCCACGTGCGTATGCCCTGGCCCTGGCCCAAAATGTGTGCGCTTCGCCGAACCGGTCACCAGTCTCGCCGGCGCTGGCGAGCGCTGTGTCCCAGTCGGCAATGCCCCCTGGCAGATCGCCGAGCTGCGCTTTGACGTTACCCAGGAAACCATGGATCAAGGTGCGCATCGGCGCCATGTTCGTGACCAAAGAAAGGTCACGGCCGCGCTCAAGCGGAGCTTTCGCTGCAACCGGATCATCCTTGCGGACGCTGGCGGCGCCAAACATCGTGGTCGCTGCGACGACGCAGGCGTAAGCGCCAAGGTCCTCTGCTCGACCTAAGCACGCAAGACTGCTCTTCACGGCGTTATCGAGCTCGCCTCGTTCGAGTTGTACAGCCGCGGTCGTGATCTCGACGTCGAGGCGCGAAATCGCGTCGCTGCTGCCGGCCACGCGTCGCCCGCGTTCCAAGATCTCGTCTGCTTTTTCGAATTCGCCGAGACGCGCATAAGTAATGGTCAGAAAGTTGGAGATCATTGCCGTCGACACCGGGTCGCCGTGGGTCTCGACAACGTCGAGCGCGTCCTGCATCGCTCGCGCGCCTTGCCAGAGCTGGCCCGTGAAAGCCGAATACGCTCCGAGCAGCGCTTTGGGGAGGGCAGAGGCGCGAGGATCGTTCAAGCTCTCCGCGATTTCCTCGCCGCGATCCAGTGCATTTTTCAGCGCCGGGCTCGACTCCGGCCGCTCGCCTCGCTGGCCGCGGAGGAATGCGATCCAGAACCAGGCCTCCGACAAGAGGCGCTGATCCACCTTTTCGGCGCCCACGATCGCTGCTTCGAGCCGCGCGATGTCGGCGTCCCGATCGGGGTAGCCCCAACCGGCCTTGGCTGCGCCGATCGCCGCGCTGAGGCGGATCTCGACCTGTGAGGGGTCGCTCAGCTCCGATGCCCGCTTGAAGAAGCGGGCGGCTTCCTTGCTTGCGAAGCGTTCGAGCGCGTGGTCGCCGGCCAGGAGCAAGTAGTGCACGGCGCGCCCCGAATCCCCCGCCAGCTCGAAGTGCATAGCGAGCACGCTTGCAAGCTCTGCCTCCCGGTCGGGATGCAGCGCGAGAATCGTCTCGGCCGCTGCCTGGTGCAGCGTGCGCCGATCCTGTTTCAACAACGTGGCGTAAGCGGCCTCTTGTATCAAGGCATGCCGGAACAGATACTCGAGCTCCGGCTCGATCGTGGCGATCTGGATCAGCCCGCTCGCTTCGAGGTTTCCCAGGTCAGCCCGAGCGCTCATCAGGTTTTCTTCTCCAACAGTCGCTCGAGGATCGTCACGCCGAACTGCCGGCCGATGACCGATGCGACTCGGAGCGTGCGCTTGCTTTCGACGGGAAGCTTGTCGATACGGGCCAGGAGCAGGCCGTGCAGCGTGTCCGGAATCTCGATTCCAACCACGCGCTCGGTCGCGATCCATCGATCGTCCTCGCGCACGATGGCGCCGCGATCGATGAGCATTCGGATCACCTCTTCGACGAAGAAGGGGTTGCCTTCGGCCTTCTGCAGGATCAGCTCGCGTGTCTCGTCCGGCAGGGATTCGATCTTCAGCAAATTCGAGACCAACGTGCGGCTGCTTTCGTCGGAGAGTGGGCCGAGTCGGAGTTCGACAAACGCGTCGCCGAACAGCTCCCGGCCTTCGACGACCAGGCGCCAACCCGGTGCCGATCGCTCGATTCGGGAACCAAGGATGACGAGCAAGGGCAGGCCCGGGACTGAATGGAGCAGCTGTAAGAGCGTGGTGACGGAAGCGGCGTCAGCCCAGTGGATGTCGTCGCAAAAGACAACCACCGGCCCGCGAGCACTGAGTCCGCGCACCATGACCGCGAGAGAAGCCACATAGCGCTTGGTCGTTTCAGTTTCGACCATGGAAATGCGAGACCGCTCGTCATCCGAAAGATGCAGGGAGAGCAGGTGGCCGAGGTAGGCGTAGGTTTCCTGCCACTCTCCTCCGACCAGATCGCGAACCGTCGCTTCGAGCTTG
>DATLKH010000245.1:0-3674 GCA_035538475.1 Candidatus Dormiibacterota bacterium
GCGGCCGCAGATTCAGTTCGACCGCGTGATGACCCTTGAACTGGCGAATGTGACGACGAACTCGCCCGCCTTCGAGATCGTCAACCTGTTGATCACTCAAGGGCTGCGGGACCGAGCATCCGACATTCACATCGAGCCGCAGCAGGATTACCTGCGAGTTCGGTTCCGGATCGATGGTGTGCTCCAAGACATGGCGCACCTTCCCAGCTCGACAGGGGCGGCGCTCTCATCCCGCGTCAAGATCATGGCCGGCATGAACATCGTCGAGCGCCGCCGGGCGCAAGATGGTCAGATCAGCGTCAACGTCGACGGCCGAGAGCTCGACGTTCGCGTCGCCACCATGGAGACGATCTGGGGCGAGAAGCTGGTCATGCGGCTCCTCGACCGCAGCCGTTCGCTGATCACTTTGCCGCAGCTCGGGTACTCGGAGAAGGCGTATCGCGAGTATCACCGGCTGCTCCACTCGCCGTACGGAATGATGATCGTTTCCGGCCCGACCGGCAGTGGCAAGACGACGACCCTCTATGCCTCAATCCACGAGCTGGACCGCCAGGTCCGCAACATCATGACCATCGAGGATCCGGTCGAGTACATGTTCGACAACATCAACCAGAGCCAGATCAACAAGCTGGCCGACATCAGCTTCGCAAACGGACTGCGCGCCATCCTTCGCCAGGACCCCGACATCATCCTCGTCGGGGAGATCCGCGACCGGGAGACGGCCGAGATCGCCGTTCAGTCGGCGCTGACCGGCCACCTGGTTCTCTCGTCGCTGCACGCGACTGATGCCGTGGGCGCTTTGCTGCGCTTCACCGACATGGGCATCGAAGGTTTCTTGATCGCGTCGTCGGTGATCGCAATCGTCGCGCAGCGACTGGTGCGCAAAACGTGCGATGGCTGCCGCGTTGCATACGCGCCGACCCGAGAGGACGTCGAGTTTGCCGCATCAATCGGTGCGGCAGTGCCGAATCAGCTCTATCGCGGGCAAGGCTGCAGTCGCTGCAATGGCACGGGCTACTTCGACCGGATCGGCGTATTCGAGGTGCTCACCATGTCGGACGAGATCAAACGCCTCACCATCGCCAAGGCGAGCCACGCCGAGATCATGCGGGCCTCGACCATGAACGGAATGGTCCCGCTCCGCGCCGACGCGTGGGCGAAGATCATCGCCGGCGTGACGACCGTGTCGGAAGTCATGCGCAGCGTCTACATCATTTAAGGAGTTCGGTTTGGCCACAAAGTACGCCTACCGCGCCTATTCACCTCGGGGCAAGCTCGAGGAGCGGGTCGCGAACGGTGAGTCAGCCAGTTCCGTGCACAGGGACCTGCTCGACCGCGGCTATCGCGTCGTGTCGGTCAAGCCCGCGCGCAGCGGCTGGCATTGGATCTATCGCCAGTTCCCCACCTTCTTCCACGTCAAGACCGCTGATCTCATTCTGTTCTCCCGCCAGCTGGCGACCTTCATCCGAGTCGGTGTGCCCATCACGGATGCGATCAAGCTCCTCGAAACCGCGTCCAGCTCGGGTGCGTTCCGGGCAGCGCTCGACGACGTGTACCAGGACCTGGAGGCCGGCGAGTCGTTCTCGGCGGCGATCGCGCATCACCCGAGTGTGTTCAACGAGCTGTACGTGGACATGGTGCGCGCGGCGGAATACAGCGGAACCCTCGACCGGGTGCTGATTCAGGTCGCCACCTACCTCCAGCGTCAAGACACGGCGTTGAAGAAGCTGCGGAGCGCGATGATCTATCCGGCGATCATCCTTCTGCTCGCGGTTGCGGTCTGCACGATCCTGATCGTGTTCGTGCTTCCGAACTTCGTCCAGATGTTCCGCGAGTTCAAAGCCGATCTGCCGCTTCCGACCAAAATCCTGCTCGCGGCTGGACAGTTCGGCCAGACGTGGCGCGTCCAGATAGTCGTCGTTCTGTTCCTGTTGATTACCGGCCTGCTTGCGTTCATGAGCAGCCCGCCGGGTCGTGTGTTCTGGGACTACACGTCGATACGGCTGCCGGTGATCGGCAAGATCATCGTGTACAGCGTCATCGAGCGGTTCACGCGGACGCTGGCGACCATGCTGAAGGCCGGCATTCCGATCAGCCAGACATTTGAGGTTGCGATTGCCTCCGCCGGCAACATTCGCTACCGGCGCGGTCTCGAGTCGGTCAAAGAACGCATGTTGACCGGCGATGGGTTCTCTGCCCCGCTTGATGAAACCGGCCTGTTCGAGCCGATGATGATCCGGATGATTCGAGTCGGCGAGGAAACCGGAACACTCGATTCCAGCCTCGAGCAGATCGCAGATTTTCTCAGCGAGGAGATGGACTACAAGGTCAGGAACATGATCGCGCTGATGGAGCCGACGCTCGTGATCGCGGTCGGGGGCGCGGTCGGTTTCGTGGCCGTGTCGGTCATCCTCCCCATGTACGGCTTGCTGAAAGCGGTTCACTGATGCGCTATCTGCGCGACCGGCGCCGGGCGCAGTCTGGTCAGAGCCTGGTCGAGGTGCTGGTCAGCCTGGTGATCGCGAGCCTGGCTTTGTCGCTGATCGTGGGCACGCTCAGCACCGGCTTGCTCGATGCGACGCTGGCAAAACGGAACACGGCGGTGCAGGCAGTGCTGCAGTACGAGATCGAAGCGGTGAGCGCATCCACTTTCAATTCGGCCGCACCTCAGTATTCCGACTGTTTCGCAACCGAGGCACCCACCACCCCGACCACAGTCGGCTACACGGCAGCTTGTCCGAGCGGTCCGTACACATTGCGAGCCGATGCCACCTGGCGCTGGTTGCCGTCGCCGCCGAACACGGTCCAGGTCTGGACGATCACGATCAGCGCCTGGCCTTCCGGTGCGTCGATCGGCAAGACGATCTCGACGTACAAGGTCAACCGATGAAGGGCGGCCAGGGTGGCTACACGCTCGTCGAGCTCATCGTTGCCCTGGCCATCGGTGCGCTGCTCATGGTCGCGCTCACCTCGGTTGTGTTCACCTCGTGGCAGGCCACCAACACCGCTTCATCGCGTGTCGAGGCCAGCGCTCAGGTCCGAAACTTCGAGTACTTCGCATATGACGATTTCGCGCGCAGCCAGCTGCCAAACTCCGGCAGCTGCGTCGCCGCCTCGCCTTGCTCGAGTCAACTGACCCTGACTGGATACCAGGTGAGCAACACGACCCCGGTGCCATCGCCGGTCCAGATCACCTACACGTGGGATGGCTCCAACTTTCTCGACCGTGCAGCTTCCGGCAGCGCTGTGTCCACCCACGCCGCAAGCAACGTAACCGCCTTCTCGTGGTACGTCGACAGCAACTCGACGGTCGTGGTCAACCTGACGGTTACGGTTCTGACTTATAGCGAATCGCAGACATTCCGGTTCTTCCCAAGGTTGAATCCATGAAGGCGGTTCTTGAACTCTTTCGCGATGGAAAGCGATCTCAGCACGGCGGCATTTTGAGCGGCGTACTGATCATGACCGCATTCGTCGCGATCATCGCCGGCGCGCTCATGACGGAGCTCAGCGGCAATTTCTTGCTTGCGAGCTCGCTCATGAGTCGGACGGCCGCACAAGCGACCATCAATTCATCCGTGGAGCTGTCCCTTAGCCAGCTTCAATCCTCTCAGTTGGACGCGCCTTGTCCCAACCTCTCTTCGGCGACGCTCAACAACCTGACGGCGTCGGCC
>DATLKH010000246.1:0-2635 GCA_035538475.1 Candidatus Dormiibacterota bacterium
GGGAGCGGGCGCGGCGGCGCTGGCCGCGGCGTTGTTAACGCACGTCCGTTTCGGCAAGCCGGACGCCTCGCTCAGCGCAAACGGCTGGGTGGCGGGCCTGGCGGCCGGCAGCGGCGCGAGTGCTTTCGCACCGCCGGCAGAGGCATCCCCTCGATCGGGGCATTTCGTATTCAAAATCCGGTAGAATTGGTGACCTGAAGTTCTGCCCAGTTGACCCCCTAAAGTTCTCCGCGCTGGGAGGGCCGATTCTCCGGTGATGGCGGCGCGAGCGCCCCTCCCGGAGCGCGATCGGAAGCCTCAATCCGTCGGTGCGGACGTGGCGTATACCGCCGAGCAGATCCAGGTCCTCGAAGGCCGGGAGCATGTCCGGCGGCGACCGAGCATGTACATCGGCTCGACGAGCAGCACCGGCCTGCATCACCTGGTCTACGAGGTGGTGGACAACGCGGTCGACGAAGCCCTGGCGGGCTATGCGCACCGAATCCTGGTCACGCTCTTCGCCGATGGCAGCGTGCAGGTCGAGGACGACGGGCGTGGCATCCCCGTCGACGTCCACAAGAAAGAAGGTCTGTCGGCTCTCGAGCTGGTCATGACACGCCTCAACGCAGGCGGCAAGTTCGGTGGCGGGGGCTACAAGGTCTCGTCAGGCCTCCATGGCGTGGGTGTGTCGGCGGTGAACTTCCTGAGCGAGAAGCTCCAGGTTTGGGTTCACCTCGGGGGCAAGGTCTACCACCAGGAATACGCGCGGGGCGTTCCCAAAGCTGCGGTCAAGGCCATCGGGAAGACGGATCACACGGGTACGACCGTCCGCTTCTGGCCCGACCCGCAGATCTTCCCGGACACCAAATTCGACCGCGAGATCATCCAGCACCGGCTGCGCGAGATGGCCTATTTGAATCGGCGGCTCGAAATCGCGCTGGCCGACGAGAGCCTCGGCTACACGAGCACCTTTTACTTCGAAGGCGGAATCGTGTCCTTCGTGCGTGACCTCAACCGGGACAAGACCGTGGTCAACGTCCCACCTTTCTATGTCGACCGCGAGATCGAGGGCACGCAGGTCGAAATCGCTCTCCAGTACAACGAGACCTTCGTCGAGACCGTCATCGCGTTCGCCAACACGATTCACACGATCGAGGGCGGCAGCCATTTGACGGGGTTCCGGTCGGCGCTCACCAACGTCCTCAATCGCTATGCGCGCAAGGCCGGAATTCTCAAGGAGTCCGACCCGAACCTCACCGGCGAGGACGTTCGCGAAGGCCTGACCGCGGTGATCAGCGTCAAAGTCCTCGAGCCGCAGTTCGAAGGCCAGACGAAAGGGAAGCTGGGCAACGCGGAGGTGCAGGGCCACGTGTCGCTCGCGCTGACGGAAGGCCTGACGCAGTACCTCGAAGAGAATCCTTCGGAGGGCCGGCGCGTGGTCGAGAAGTCGCTCACCGCCGCACGCGCCCGCGAGGCGGCGCGCAAAGCCCGCGACCTCGTCCAGCGCAAGAGCCTGCTCGAATCGAGCATGCTGCCGGGCAAGCTTGCCGATTGCTCGGAGCGGGATCCGTCGCTGTGCGAGCTCTACATCGTCGAGGGTGATTCGGCAGGGGGAACCGCCAAGGGCGGCCGTGACCGCCGCACCCAGGCGATCCTGCCTTTGCGCGGGAAGATTCTCAACGTCGAGAAGGCGCGACTCGACAAGGTGCTGACCTCAGACGAGATTCGAAACCTCATAACCGCAATGGGCGCGGGTGTGGGCGACAACTTCAACATCGAGAAGATGCGCTACCACCGCATCGTAACGATGACGGATGCCGACGTGGACGGCAGTCACATTCGCACGCTGCTGCTCACGTTCTTCTTCCGCTATTTCCCGCAAGTCATCGACAAGGGCTATCTCTACATGGCGCAGCCCCCGCTGTTCAAAGTCTCGAAGGGTACGGGCAAGAACCAGCAAATCATCTGGTGTCAATCCGAGGCCGAACGCGACAAAGCCTTGAAGCAGCTCGGCAAGGGCGCCGAAGCTGCCCGCATGAAGGGTCTCGGCGAAATGAATGCCGAAGAGCTCTGGGAGACGACGATGAATCCGCAATCCCGCGTGCTCTTGCAGGTGGCTGTCGAGGATGCGGCTGCGGTCAACGACACTTTCGAAAAGCTCATGGGTCCAGACGTCGAGCCGCGCAAGAAGTTCATCCAGGCGCACGCCAAGACCGTCCGGAACCTCGACATCTAGAGGACCCACGATTGCGAATCGCAGTCGACGCCATGGGCGGCGATCATGCGCCGGCCGAAATCGTGCAAGGCGCTGCACAAGCCGCCAACGAATACGGCATCGACATCTCGTTGGTCGGTCTGCCACAACAGGTCCAGCCTCTGCTCGACAGCCATCCTCGCCTGCAGATCGTGCCGTGCACTCAGGTCATCGCCATGAATGAACATCCGGCGCAAGCGGTGCGGAACAAGCCCGACTCATCGATCAACGTCTGCGCGCGCCTGTGCAAGGAAGGTCGGGCGGACGGTTGGATCTCCGCCGGCAATTCCGGCGCGATCATGGCGGCCGCGGTGTTCATCCAGGGTCGCATCAAAGGCGTCGAACGACCCGCAATCGGCTCCATCGTGCCGACGCAGAACGGATTCGCATACTTTCTCGACG
>DATLKH010000247.1:0-2198 GCA_035538475.1 Candidatus Dormiibacterota bacterium
ATTCCAATCGTCCTGCGCACAGCAGAAGTTCCGCGCGCGGAGCGTGTTGGGCTTTTTATCGGCGACAGACCGATCGGCATTCTCCACGTCACTGAGGCTTACGAAGCGGATCACCTACGCGAGGCGCGCGCGGTCTACGGCACTGATGACGATGCGCATCCGGGCGTGCGGGTGATCCATTCCTCCGGCCGCTGGGCGCTTGCCGGAGAGGTGGTCGCTCTTGCACGACCGAGCTCGGGTTTCCCAGTGTTTGATCTGACCCCGTCACAGGTGTGCGCCGTCAAAGCTGAGCGCCGCTGGAAGACGATGGTCGGTTTTCAGACCCGCAACCCGGTGCACCGCGCGCACGAGTACCTGCAGAAGGTCGCCCTGGAAACGATCGACGGTTTGCTCCTGCATCCACTCGTAGGCGAAACGAAGTCGGATGACATTCCCGCCGCCGTGCGCATGCGCTGCTACGAGGAACTGCTGGCCGGCTACTACCCCGCTGATCGTGTGCTGCTCTCTACGAACCCGGCCTGGATGCGTTACGCCGGACCCAAGGAGGCTGTTTTCCACGCCATCGTCCGTCGCAACTACGGCTGCACCCACTTCATCGTCGGACGCGATCACGCCGGCGTTGGCAACTATTACGACACCTACGCCGCCCACCGGATTTTCGACCAGTACGCACCCGGTGAGCTGGGCATCGAGATCCTGCGCTTCGAGCACACCTTCTACTGCACGGTTTGTGGCGGAATGGCTTCGACGCGCACGTGCCCGCATTCCAAGGAAATGCATTTGACTCTGAGCGGTACTGCTGTGCGAAAGCTGCTCGACGATGGGCAGGACCTGCCGGCGGAGTTCACGCGTCCAGAAGTTGCACGGGTCTTGCTCGACGCGGCGAGAGAGGAAGCGACTGCGTGAGGTACTACCCCGTGTTCCTCGACCTTGTCGATCAGCCCTGCATTGTGCTCGGCGAAGGACATTTCGCTGAGGAGAAGGCCGCCTCGCTGCGCGAAGCCGGCGCCGATGTCCGCGTCATTACATCGCGTGACTATCGCGATGGTGACCTCGCGGGCGCGCGGCTGGTCATCGATGCAAGCGAGGATCCCGAGGTCAACCTCCGAAGCTGGCAAGAGGCCGAAGAGGCTGGGATTCTGATCAACGTGGTCGACCGGCCGGCGCAGTGCCGGTTCATCGCGCCGGCGGTCGTGCGCCGCGACCCGTTGTTGATCGCGATCTCGACTTCAGGAGAAAGTCCGTTCATCGCCAGTGCACTGCGGGCGCGACTCGAACGCTGGATCGGTCGGGAGTGGGGGCCATTCGTTGCGCTCGTCGGTCGCATTCGTCGAGAACTGCGCCGGCGCGGCGTCCCCATCGCCGAACAGACCAAGGCTTATCGGCGGCTCATGGCCTCCGATGTGCGGGAGCTGCTGCGCTCTGAGCGGACTGGCGAAGCTGAGGCGCGAGCAATCGCCCTGGCGCAGCCAGAACTCGAACGTCCTGGTCGGGTCGCGCTCGTCGGCGCGGGGCCTGGTGATCCGGAGCTGATCACGGTCAGAGCCCGCGAACTGCTCGCAGACGCCGACTATGTCCTGCATGACTCGCTCGTATCGACGTCGACCCTTGCTTACTGCGGTCCGCAGACTGCCATCGAAGCGGTTGGCAAACGAGGCGGAAAGCACAGCTGCCGGCAGGATGAGATCACGTCGCGGCTCATCCAGCTGGCCCGCGCCGGTCACTTTGTCGTTCGGCTGAAGGGCGGTGATCCTTTTGTGTTCGGCCGCGGCGGCGAGGAGCTGCAGGACTTGATCGAGGCTGGCATCGACGTGGAGGTCGTGCCCGGCGTGTCCTCGGCATTCGCCGCTCCAGCGTCCATCGGTATACCGGTCACGCAACGCGGGGTGTCATCGTCAATCGCGATCACGAACGCCCACTGCTCTGATTGGGCGGATCGAATCCGCCAGTTGGCGGCAGCTGCCGACACGCTGATCGTACTGATGGGCCGAGAGAAACTCGCCGACGTCAGCGCACAGTTGGATGGTGCGCTTCCCGCCGCTCTGGTCGGCAGCGCAACCCTGCCCGAGCAGCGCAGCGTGACGGGCACCGTCGCCACCATCGCCCGACTTGCGGATGAAGCCGGCATTGAAGCTCCCGCGACGTTGATCGTCGGCGGGGTGGTCTCCGCTGTCACGAATAGGACACTGGTAGATTTA
>DATLKH010000248.1:0-6362 GCA_035538475.1 Candidatus Dormiibacterota bacterium
ACAACCCGCTCGGCTTGTCGATCAAGCGAGTGCTCGAATATCGCGCGCGCGAAAAGACGTTGAAGGGATTTCCTGGTGCGCAGGAAGTCGGCAATCAAGATCTGCTGACGTTGGAATGCGATCTGCTGGTGCCGGCCGCGATCGGCAACCAGCTCACGTCACGAAACGCGCGCGACGTCAAGGCCAAGCTGATCGTGGAAGGCGCGAATGGTCCGACGACGCCAGAGGCGGACGCCATCTTTCGCGAGCGCGGAATCTTTTTGGTGCCGGACATCCTTGCCAATGCCGGCGGCGTGACCGTTTCGTACTTCGAGTGGGTCCAGGACCTGCAGTCGTTTTTCTGGTCCGAGCACGAGGTCAACCAGAAGCTGAAGGCGATTCTCGGCCGCGCGTTTCACGAGGTGCTCGAGACCAAGCTCGCAAAGAAGATCGATATGCGCATGGCCGCGTACTGCCAGGCGGTGTCACGCGTGGCCGGAGCAACGCGCGAACGCGGGCTCTACCCCTAGTCCAATCGCGGTTTTGACGCCAAGACCGGGCAATTCCTCCTGCCGAATCGCGAATTCGGCGTCAAAGACGCGGAATCAATACGAGACCAAAGCAGCTTCCCCAATTACGCGCTAAATCTCGCGGGTCCGAAAGCTCCAGATCGACAGCGCCAGGACGATCGCAAACCAAACCACGACCCACGTCAGGAATTCAACGGGCGGGGGGTCGGTCGCCGCAAACGGATTGGCCCGACCTGCAGTGCCCAGCGCCCTCAGCGCGGCGATGAACGAATCAGGCTCCATCGCATAGATGGCGCCGCGCCACAAGCCGTCCGACGGCAGCAGAAGATGGCTGATCACGCCGACGTTTTCCAGTGGCTGGTTCTGCAAGCCAGTGCCGATGTCGCCCACTACGCCGGCAATCCATGCCATCAGCCATGCGACCAGTGCGATCACGCCGGCCGTGATGCCGGACAGCCGCGTCGACAGCATGAGGCCCAGCGAAAGCAAAATCAGACCTTCTGCCGCCACGTACACGATGAGGTCGAGCGGATGCGGTGGCACGTAACCGGTGGCCCAATCGACCGCACCCAGCTCGAGCCCTCCCGCGCCGCCGGCGTAGATCGCGATCAGCAGCGCCAGTCCCAGCCACTTTCCGATCACGATCTCGCTGCGCCGCACTGGACGCGCCAGCATCGACAGCAGAAGCCCGCTTTCGACCTCGCTCGAAATCAGCGGACCTGCGACCACCGCCGCGCTCAATGCGAGCACGCCGCTGAACATGAACACGACGACTATCAGAAGCTGCGATGTGAGCAGCGCGACCTGGTCCGGCGGCAGCGGAGTCCCGTCGCTGCGCGTGACCGTCGTGATCTTGTGGAAGCCCCACGCAGAAAAGCCGACGACGATCAGCGTGAGGATCAAGAGCGCGAGCAGCAGACGCCGCCGCGCCGCCTCTTGAACAGTCAGCCGCGCGATCACCAGCACGGCCGGCATTACTTTTCTTCCTCTTCGCCGAGGAGCTGCAAAAAGCGATCCTCGAGAGTCTGGTGGCGGGGCGCGACTTCATACACTTCGCCACCGAGCTGGACCAGCTTTGAAACCAGCTCCGGAACGCGGTCGGGCTTCAGGCTGGTGAACGTGAGCAGGTCGCCTTCGTCATCGATCCGGCCGAAGTCGAGCAGCTCGTTCTTGTTGGCCTGCGTCAGGCCGGTGACGCGCACGCGAACAGCGGTGCCGGTCAAAAGAGCGTCCATCGTTCCGGTGGCGATCACGCGACCATGGTCGACGACCGCGACTCGATGGCACACCTGCTCGACCTCACTCAAGAGGTGGGAGTTGAGAAAGACCGCCGTGCCTCGCGCCGCGAGGCCGCGGATGATCTCACGCACGTCATGCCGCCCCACCGGATCAAGCGCCGATGTCGGTTCGTCGAGGAAGACGAGCTCTGGATCTCCGACCAGTGCGGCCCCGAGTCCGAGCCGCTGCTGCATTCCCTTCGAGAATGTGCCGACGCGATCGCCCGCTCGATCGCTCAGCCCGACCGTGTCGAGCGCGGTCTTGATCTCGTCTTTCCAGCTCGAGCGCGGCAGCGGCGCGAGCTCGCAGTGAAGCGCGAGCACCTCCGCGGCGGACAGCCACGACTGATAGCGGAAGAGCTCCGGCAGGTAGCCGATACGCCGGCGCGCCGAGAGATCGCCAATCGGGCGATTGAGCAGCCAGCCCTTGCCCGACGTGGGAGCAAGCAGCCCGAGCAAAAGCTTGACCGCGGTCGTCTTGCCGGCTCCGTTGGGGCCGAGGAAGCCGAAGACCTCACCGCGAGGGACCTCCATGGAAAGCCCGGCAAGCGCGACGGTCTTGCCGAAGCGCTTGGTCAAGTCGACGGTTTTGACCGCCGGGGTGCCGGCGGCCGCGCCAGGCGACGCGGCCGCATCTGCTGTCTCTTCCGCTACCTCAGCCACCAACACAGGCTAACGAGGCCCGACTACTTCAGGTTATTGGCGATGGTCAGCGCATCCGACTGCTTGATCGATCCGGCGACGACGAACACCATTCCGTTCTTGACCCAGATCACGCCGGAACCGACACCGGTGTTGTCACCGAGCGCCACTCCCTGCACGCCCTGCACGGTCACGTCCTTCGAAGTCGCGAACTTCACGGGAATCGGGATCACCAGGGTGCGGTCGGGATGCTTGATCGACCGGATCGCAGCGGCCAGCTCAGGTGAGATTCCGGGCTGCTGCAGGATGTAGTTCTCCAGCTGCGGAACGGTCACCTGCGTCGAGGTCACGCTCGGCGCCGCTGATTCACCCACGATCAGCTGTGGCAGGTTGAAGTCATTGGCGTTCGACGAGGGCTTGTTGAAGTCTCCGTAGATCTCGCCCACCGCGGGTCCGGCCGTGACAGTGAGCTTGGCTCCGTCCATGCCCTTAGGAAGGGCCGGAAGAGTCTTGCCGTGTGCGGCCGCTGCCGCGGCAGCCTTGTTGGCGTCAAAGGTGAAGACCGCCTGCGCCTGCGGCATGGCGCCGTAAGTGATGTTGGTCGAGAAGTTCGGCGGCAAGTTCGAAACCACGGGGGGCTTAATGCCAGACACAGACGCGGCGTCGCCGGCGGACGTGGCGACCTGAAGGTCTGGCTGCTTTGTCCAGGTGATGGTGCCGTAGTCCGCCAGCTGCGACAGAGCCTGCAGATCCGCGACCGTGACCGGCACGGTCTGCACGGTGCTCGGCGAGTAGTTCGTTTTCATGTCCTTGGCCACGACGGTGCCCAGCAACGCGACGCCGACGATCGCCGCCACCAACGCAAGCATCAACGGGCGGCGTGGCACCCTCGCGATGGGAAGCCGGATGCCGAACCGCGGCGACGCGGCAGGCGCACCGCGCACCTTCTGGAATGCGCTCGCAGCGTCGACCGATGCTGCGGGAACCGCCAGCAAGGTCGCGACGGAGTGCGCGTCTTCCGAGATGCGCCCGAACCGCGCCTTGCAGTCCGAGCAGGTTTCCAAATGGGCGGCGTCCGAGCCGGCCCGAGCGTCCGGATCGTCAACCATCCGGCGAAGTGTTCCGTCAGTCAGATGTGCCACGACCTACCTCCTTGCGCAGAGCCTCCTCGGCGCGCCTCAACAAAGTCCCGATCTGTCCAATTCCGACGCCGAGGGCTTGAGCGACCTCGGCGTAGCTCAACCCGCTGGCGCGCAGAACCAGCGCCAAAGCGGGTTTGGGAGCCAAACGGGCGAGGCCCTCTCGCAAGCGCCGCCTGTCCTCGTTCAGCTCCGCCTGTTTTTGCGGATCCATCGTGCGCTCGCCTTCCACCGCCGCCTGGGCCAGTTCGCGTCGCTGGCGCCGCCTGCCGCTGCGCAGCCGGTTCAGCGCCGTGTGGGCTGCCGCGCGGTACAGCCAGGCCGGCGCATAAGTCGCCTTCGCTGAGTGCAGGCGGTGGAAATCGACGAACGCTTCCTGCGCTACATCCTCGGCTTCGTGCGGATCGGCAAGGACCCGGTTTGCGATTCCGACGACGCGCGCATATTCGGATGTGAATAGAGCTTCGAAAGCCTCGTCTTCAGAGTCGGCTTTTGTCATTCGGCGCGCACCGATGTTCATGCTCACTACTCAAGAAGCACCGCATCGGTTGAATTTGTGGCAGCTTCAGGCAGCCGGCCGCCGTGTTCGATGCCAGAGATGGCGGGTGACCGCGGCCACGAAGGGACCGCCCAACCAGCCCGCCGAGAGCAGCCCGGCGAACAGCAGGGCGGCGTCCACACTCAGCCGTCCCTGACTCTCCCAATAGACGTCTCTCAGATTCAGCCAGAGCGCGAACTCGTCGAGCGTGAGCGCGGCTGCGATTCCGTAGACGATCGCGGTCAGGCTCGCAGTCCAGCTCGAGCCGACGCCTTTCTCCGAGAGCCAGACGAAACCGATCAGCAGAAGCAGGAGGATTCCCCACACCAGATGGTGGATGTGCGTAGCGCCGGCCGTGACGTTGTGAAACGGGCCGACTCCGGAGCGAATCATGTGTGTGATCGTCCGGACGATCGCGAAGGTGACGAGGAAGCTGAGTGAGGCCAGAAAGAAACGCTCGCGGCGCTCACTGCGGAAATGAAACTGATAGATCCGCTTCAGGTCGTCGAGGAGCCGGCTTTCAGCCTGCAAGCGCTTTCCGGCGTCGGGCACTGCTGGCGATGGCGTCCTCGATGATGCCGAAGTCAGCACGAGGTAACGCGTGAATGTGGCCCTGAAATGCAAGGGTCCAGTGCTCGGGCGGCCACTTGCGCACATAGTCGAGGCGGTACGCAACCTCTTTCGCCGGCACCCAATCCGATTCGTCCAGAACTAGGTCGGGCTTGATGTGCACGCGCCATGGATAGTCTTCATCGCGGCGCGCCGACCTCCAGATCGTGGTGTGGTCTTCATACATCGGCGAGCTCACGGTGACGGTGGCCGAAAAAGCCATGCGACCGGTCACGTAGTAGAGCAGCCGGTCTCCGACCCGCATCGACTCCACCCGTCGCCGGTGGCGGCTCTTCAAACCCTGGATGCTGAAACCGTGATCGCGCGTCTTTCGGAAATTGTCCGGCGAGCTGACGACCATCCAGTACTGCGCCGCCTTGGCGCCGCCGCCCGACTTGCGCTTGCGACGGGAGCGAGACTTGCCTGGTTTGGCTTCGGCGGCCGGAGTCGCCTCTTCGGTTTCAGCCACTAGCCGCCGTTCGCTGAAGGCGCCGCACCGAGGTCCTGTGGTTCAGGCAGAAGCGCGCTCAGATTGCGGATCTGCGCGATGTGGCCCATTTCGTGACGGGCGACCAGGCGGCACAGCTCGAGCAGAGTCATCACACCGCCTCGGGGGTCGCTGATTTCGCGCTCCCACTCCTTGTCGCCCCACCCGTGCACGAGGTCGATGGTGCGGCGGCGAACGCGAGCGAAGTCCTCGAGCGCTTCTTGCAGCGGTCGCGCCAGCCCGGCGCCTGTGGTGACGCCCTGGTCGTGGCTGGGATCGATCGTGGCTCGCACGTCGACCGACACTTGGCCGTCGAGGTGGACGTGGCGGAGCAGACCATCGACTCGCGTCCCCGACTCGACGAGATGCGCGATCACGTGACCCAGGGTCGGGAAGGCCGGGCCGTGGCGGTACCGGAGCTGGTTTTCGTCCAGCCAGTAGCAGAGGTCGCTTATGCGCTCCGGGGCGGAGGCGAGAAGCAGGACCACGTCGGCCGGCGACATCTCTTCCTGAAGTTCCATTTCTCCAAGCGTCGCATACTGGGTCCAGCGATGGCCCAAGTTCAGGCGGCATGCGACAAGTGCGGAGCGGGGCTCGTGCCGGACGCGGCTTACTGCGAACGGTGCGGTACACGCACGCGCAGGGCGAAGCGGTTGGTACGGCTCGCGATTCGAGTCGAGCTGCTCGTGTTCGGGCTCGTCGTGTTGATGGTGATCGGGTTCGCCTGGATCTACGCGGCGCAGCGGTAGGAGCCCCACCCGGCGCTGCGCGCCGAGGGTGTGACCGCTACCGGCGATAAATCGCTCGCCCCTCGACTTCGTCCTTGTTCAGGCGCTTGTTCAGATGCAGCCCTTCGAGGATGAACTCGGTGACCGACGCGCGAACCTCGGGCCGGTCGGGCAGTCCCAGCTTCTTCAAAGCCATCGCGACTTCGGGCGCGTCCCCGATCGCTCGCGCGTAGGCGCGCGCCGGAATCCCTTCTCCGACCTCGAGCAGCCCGCCGTCCTCGAACCGCGACACGACGCCTTCGAACTGCGACGCGGAGAAGTGGCGGCTGAACACCGAGCTGATCGCGCCGCGCTCGAGCCGCGCCAGGACCTGCTCTTCTTTGCCTTCGTCGAGGGCTTCGATCTCGACTCGGCCCGCCGTCGATGAGGCGAG
>DATLKH010000249.1:0-5093 GCA_035538475.1 Candidatus Dormiibacterota bacterium
CGCTGCAGTATCGAGTGCCGAAGCCGAAGGTTTACATCAGCCCCGACCCCTCACCAAATGCATTTGCCACCGGGCGCAATCCTTCGCATGCTGCGGTCTGCGTCAACCAGGGCTTGATGCGAATCCTGAATGAAGAAGAGCTGTACGGAGTCCTCGCGCACGAGTTTGCTCACGTTCGGAATCGCGACATCCTGACCAGCTCGATCGTCGCCGTGATGGCAGGCACGATCACGGTGGTCGCAAGCATTGCGCAATGGGGATTGATGTTCGGCGGTTTCGGCGGTCGCGACGAGCGCGACCAGGGAGGAGGTGGCCTGATCGGTGGATTGTTGATGATCATCCTCGCGCCGATCGCAGCCACGTTGATCCAGCTCGCAGTCTCGCGCTCGCGGGAGTTCGAAGCGGATCACACGGGCGCGGAGGTATCGGGAGATCCGCTGGCCCTGGCCTCGGCGCTGCGCAAGCTGCAGCGAGGCGCGCAGATCGTGCCTTCCGAGACCGCGCCTGCCTTCGCTCATCTCTACATCGTCAACCCGCTCAGCGGCGAAGGGCTCGCCAACCTGTTCAGCACACACCCGCCGATCGAGGAGCGGATTCGCCGGCTCGAGAACATGGCCGGCGTCATGCGCCAGGCTTCATGACCGAGCCCCGCTGGCAGCTCAGGGACTACGCGATCAAGCCCGATGAGATGGACGATTGGATCGCCGAATGGCGAGCCAAGATCGTGCCACTGCGCCGCCGTTTTGGATTCGAGGTCGCCGGTGCGTGGCGCGTGCAGGGTGCCGACCGCTTCGTCTGGATCATCAACTACAACGGCGAGCGGCCGTGGAAAGAAATGGATCTCGCCTATTACGAATCAGCGGAGCGCAAGCGCATGGATCCCGATCCCGCGCGACACATCGCGCACTCGGACACTCGATTCGTGGATCCGCTCGAGCCCTAAGGCTCTTCTTCCTCGCTGATCACGGAGTCGCGCTCGAGGTCGTCATCGGTGTCCGCAAACACGTCGCGCATCTCCGCGCCTTCGCTTTCGAAGTCGCCGATATCGTCGGTCGAGTCCTCCTCGATGACCTCACCCGCGGCGCGCGATTCGGCCAGCTGCTGATCAAACGCCCGCTCGGCCTCGTTCGCATTCGGGTATTCGAAAAACTCGGTATCGGACGGCAGTTCAGCGCCTTCGGTGTCGTCGACGCCGTGGCGAAACACGTAGGCACGCCCGGTGTTCGGATCGTGAATCAGCGATAGGTAGCGTTCGCCCGTCAGCTCCACCCGGCGATCGGCCTCACCTTCGTTCTCGAGCTCGAGGAGACGGCTCACGATCTCGTTTTCGCTTCGGTCCTGCATCGCTATTCCCTAGAACGCCGAAACTCCACCACAAACCTAAACTACGTCCATCATGGCGAAGCCCGCAGCCGCCTCGCTGCCGGCGGGAACGCTTCTTCCAGGCCCAGAGATCACACCTGACGAACTCCAGCTCGCGGTCCGCAATCATTCGATGCCGCTCGAAGCCCTGCGCTATGCGACCACGCCGCTTGGACTTCATTACTTACTGATCCACTTTGACATTCCAGCCGTGGACGCGAGCTCATACGAGCTGGCGGTGGGCGGTCACGTGCGCAAGCCCGTGAAGCTCCGGCTCGACGAAATCAAGTCACGACCCGCACGCACGCTCGCGGTCACGCTCGAGTGCGCGGGCAACGGCCGGGCGAGACTTTCTCCACGGCCTAAAAGCCAACCGTGGCTGGGCGAAGCCGTGGGGAACGCCGAGTGGACCGGCACTCCGCTCGCCGGGATACTCGACGAGGCTGGAGTGCGCGAGGGCGCAGTCGACGTCGTGTTCACGGGAATGGACCGCGGAATCCAGGGTGAGATCGAGCAGCAGTACGAGCGAAGTCTCTCCATCGGTGATGCGAATCGCGAAGAAGTGCTGCTCGCTTACGCGATCAACGGCGAGCCGCTCACGCCACAACATGGTTTTCCGCTGCGCTTGATCGTGCCCGGCTGGTACGGAATGACGCACGTGAAATGGCTGCAAGCGGTGACGGTGATCGACCAGACCTTCAAGGGTTACCAGCAGGCCCGTGCGTACCACTATCGTCGTGACGAGACCGACGCCGGTGTGCCCGTGACGCGAATGTTTCCGCGCGCTCTGATGATCCCGCCTGGTGTGCCGGACTTCATGTCGCGCATGCGCTACGTCGAGCCTGGCCGGCATCTGATCGAGGGCCGAGCCTGGTCCGGTCGTGGCGAAATCGTGAGCGTCGAGCTCAGCGACGATGGCGGCGTCACGTGGACCGCCGCTCGGCTCGACCCGTCGACCGGCCCCTACGCGTGGCGGCGCTGGTCGCGTCCATGGAATGCCGGCAAGCCGGGCGAGTATGAGCTGTGTGTTCGCGCGACCGACGCCGCCGGCAACGCTCAGCCGCTGAACCAGAACTGGAACATGGAAGGCGTCCAGAACAACGCCGTGCAGCGAGTGCGAGTGATCGTCGGAACTGACATGCATCAGGTTCAGCCGGAAGCTGGCTCCCTGTAGCCTTTTAGTCCGTCGTGGCCCAGCAAACCGCACCGAAAGATGCTGTCGCGCGGCTCCTCCAGGCCTGGTATGGCGAGGTGCAGGCCCGAGCGATGTACACGATCCTCGCCGAACGTGAGCCGGATGCGCATCGTGCGGAGATCATTCGCGCCATCGCCGACGCCGAGGGTTCGCACCGCGAGCGAATCGAAAAGCGTTTGCGCGAACTGGGCCAGCCGGTGCCGGACCCGGCCGGCGTAAAGCTCTCGTTGTGGCAGCAGCTCCAAGCCCGTGTGGCACCCATCGACACGCTGATCCAGCGCATGGAAGCGGCTGAGGAAGTTGAGATCACCGACCGTTACAAGCGGCCGACCGGCGATGCCGAGACAGACCAGGTTCTGGAGTCGATTCGAGTAGAGGAGCAGGGACACTCCAGGTCGCTCGAGTCGATGCAGGTCGCGCATCGCGGCAGCGAAATCCCGAGCATCAGCCCGCAGAGCAGACTCGACCGGCTTCTGCACCGGGAGACATGGCACCGGACAGGCTCCGGCTGGATCTCCGGGGCGATCTACGGCGCGAATGACGGACTGGCCGCGGTGTTCGGCATCGTTGCCGGCGTCTCGGGCGCGACCGGTGGCTCGAGCTTCGTGCTCACCGCCGGCCTCTTCGGCGCGATCGCCTCAGGACTTTCGATGGCTACGGGCGCGTTTCTCGCGGAGCGGTCAGAAGAAGAGGTCGCCGCCGCGAATCTCCAGCGGGAGCGCCAGGAGGTCCTGGACAATCCAGAGGAAGAGAAAGAAGAGGTATCGCTCTTCTATCAGCTGAAAGGCATCGACAAGGAAAGCGCGGATCGCCTGGCTGAGCAGCTGGCGCGGAAACCCGAGGCTCTCCTCAAGGTCCATGCGCCCGAAGAGCTGGGAACCGCCGAGGCCACCGGCAAGCCGGTCCAGTCTGCGATCGCTGCGGGCGTGAGCACGTTCGTCGGCGCGATGGTGCCCGTGATGCCGTTTTTCTGGCTGCGTGGAAATACCGGGGTAATCACCGCCGCGATAGTTTCACTGATCGCGCACTTCGCCGTCGGCGCATCGAAGTCGTTGTTCACTCTGCGGACCTGGTGGTCGGCGGGCCTCGAGATGACGCTGGCCGGCGTCATCGTCGGTGGAATCACATACGCGATTGGATTGATCCTGAAGGTCGGCGGTTAGCGCGACTCTTCGAACGTCCAGACGTCTGACGAGATCGACGAGATGAGCTGCCAGCCCGCGTCGCCGAGACCGCTGGTCATGACCGTCACCACATACGCGCCGTGCGGTCCGTTTTCCACCAGCGCGGAGTCGTCGGCGATGTCGTCGACCGTCCCAGTCTTGTGCACCACGGTCGTGCCCGCACCGACGCCGGCCGGGATGCCTGATTCGGTTCTCGTATGGATCAGCAGTGGATACAGCCAGGACTGCGCCGCAGCGCCGCCGAGCCTGCCCGAAGTCTCGGCGACCCACAAAGCGGCGAGGTCGTCGGACGTGCTCGTGTTGTTACTGAAGAAAACCGATTGCGTGGCTCCGTTTGCGGCTGCCCACGCGTTCAACGCATCTGCGCCGCCGAGGTCTCTGACCAGCATGTGCCCTGCCGTGTTGTCGGAATAGATGCCGGCCCGCAGCGCCAGCTCATTGCGTGTGAAGCAAACGCCGTCGGCGTAGTCGTCGAACCACCCGGACTCGTAGTCGTCGTCCTGATAGCAGACGTAGCCGTTGGGATCGGTTTTGCCGGCCGCGACGCTCTGCGCTTCCATCATCAGCGCCGCGAGCTTGTACGTGCTCGCTGCCGTGAAGACTGCGGAACCGTTCAGGGACCAGATCACCGGAGCGGTCCGTCCGAGCTCGATGAGGGTGACGCCCGCCGATCCACCGCTCGCATCGATCGCGGCTTGAACCGATGTGGTCAGCGCCGCCGTCTGCCCCGGAACGAGAGCGGATGCCTTTGTCGAAAGATAGTTGGCTCCCAACGTGGTGATGGAGGTCGGAAGGCCTGAGACCGTCCCGGATTGCGATTCGCGCAGCGTGGAGATGCGAGGGTGCGCGGCGACGGGCGTGATGGCAACGCAGGCCACTGCAGCCACTGCAATCGAAGCCAAGGCAATCCGCGAGAGCCTCATCCGTCTCGACTTTCCTCAACGGATCTAAGAAATTCCTGTGATGGAAGTAAGGAATCTGCAAGATGGCTGCGCGGCTAGAGCGCCGGGAGTGGTTCCACCTCGACCTGCCGCTCGAGCAGGGTGGAGATCACTTCTTTCGATCTCTTCGGGTTGCCGCTCGTCCAGAAGCGCTCTACCGCCTTGGAAGTGGACGGCGCCGCGAGGCCACGCTCCTCGAGGACGCGGCCCAGCTGCCGGGCGACGGCAGCTCCAGTCTCGATCAGTGTGAGCTGCGGTCCGAACAGGTCACTGATCAATGGCTTCAAGAAGACGTAATGGGTCGAACCGAGGACGATTGTGTCAGCGCCGGCGTCGACGAGGGGGGTCACGTACTGCTCGACCATGCGGCGCAGCTGGGGGCTCTCCAGGTCCGCCGTCTCGATGAACTCA
>DATLKH010000250.1:0-6580 GCA_035538475.1 Candidatus Dormiibacterota bacterium
TCCTGGGATGATTTCGATCTTTGGCTGCGAATCTTAAAGTCAGGCGGCCGCATGGCATATACCACCGATGTGCTTGTGCGCTATCGCCGCCAATCCAAAGACCGGCGAGATCCTCGCATGGGTCGGCTCCGCCGACTACGGCAACGACGCCATCGGCGGGCAGTTCGACGTGATCCTGTCGCAACGCCAGCCGGGTTCATCCTTCAAGCCGTACGTATATGAGGCGGCGCTGCGCGACCACAAGATCACGTGGGCGACGGTCCTCCACGACCGGCTGACCAACTTCAACGGCTACATTCCGCGCGACTTCGACAACGGAGGCTTCGGCGACATTCCCGCGAGCAAGGCGATCCTCTATTCGCGCAACATCCCGGCGGTGCAGGTTGGCCAGATGGAAGGCATCAGCAACGTGATCGACCTGGCTCACCAGATGGGGATCAAGAGCCCGCTTCAGCCATACCTCTCGACCGCGATCGGCGCCAGCGACATCACCATGTACGAGCACGTCCAGGGATACCAGACCTTCGCCAACCAGGGTGTACGCATCGACATCCACTCGTTCACCGAGGTCGACGACTCCGGCGGGCACGCCGTCTTCAAGTACGAGAACCCGAACACGACGACCGTGCTTACGCCGGCCGAGGCGTATCTCATGAACGACGTTCTGAAGCGATACCAGAACACCTGGAACTTCGGGTGGAACCGCCAGATGGCGAGCAAGACCGGTACCAGCGACAACGGAAACGGCGGTATCCCCGACTCGTGGATCATGGCCTACAACCCGGATATCGTCACCGGCGTCTGGATCGGCAACACGGCGCCCAACGGAGGCGGCGGTTTGATCAGGGCCTACGGCGAGAACGTCGGCCTGACCATCATGAAGCGCTTCGTCAACGCGCTGCCTGCGAACTGGCACGATTGGTACGGGCAGCCGTCGGGTGTGGTGCGCGGATGTGGCAGCGATTCCCAGGACCCGTTCCTGCAGGGAGGGTGCACGCAGACACCTTCACCGTCACCGAGCTCGAGCCCAACGGTGACTCCCGTGGCGTCGCCGTCGCCGCTGCCCATTCCGAGCCCAACTCCAATCTTGAGCCCGCCACCTCCACCCCCGTCACCGAGTCCAAAGGCGAGCCCCTGATGCTCGCCATGACGAGATCTGAAAGCGCGTTCCTGGACAGCGTCGATCGACGCCGGCCAGGCAGCTCGCTGCGCGGTTATGTGGGCCGCACGCTGCCGCACAGCTCGGCGATCGTCGTCGCCAATCGCGCCCCGCACGAACCGCGACCGGAAGGAGGTTTCACGCGCGGCGCGGGCGGTGTCATCACCGCGCTGCTCACCATGGCCGAAGTCGCGGCCGCCGATTGGGTGGCGTGCGCGCGCACCGACGAAGAGCGAAAGCTGATCGAGGAGCGCGGAACGACGACCGTCACCACTCCATTGATCCGAACCGAAGCGCGCCTGCACTACGCGGAACCGACGAAAGAGCAGTACGAGCAGTACTACTCCGTGATCGCCAATCCGGTGTTGTGGTTTATCCAGCACTACTTGTGGGACCTCGCCCAGCAGCCGGTCATCAACGGCCGGATTCATCGGGCCTGGAACAACGGCTACGTGGAAGTCAACAAGCAGATCGCGCGCCGGGTCGTCGAGGTCGCCCACACGCTTCCGGAGCGGCCTCTGGTCATGGTCCACGACTATCAGCTCTATCTCGTGCCGAAACTGGTCCGGCAGCAGCTGCCCGGCGCCATCATCCAGCACTTCGTGCACATCCCGTGGCCGACACCGCAGTACTGGAAGGTGCTGCCACGAGAGATGCGCGATGCGATCATGCACGGTCTGTTGGGCTGCGATATCGTCGGCTTTCAGACCAGCCTCGACGTACGCAACTTCTTGATGACGTGCGAAGAGAACGGCGGTCTCGCGGTCGATGAACGCGAGCGCGCCGTGCTGGTCGAAGGTCGCGTGGTCTACGCACGGCACTATCCGATCTCGATCGATGTCGCAAGCACGACGCGACTCGCCTACTCACATGGCGTGATGGTCGAGGAGCGCAAGCTGCGCGAGTGGAGACCTGAGCATCTCATCGTGCGCATCGACCGCACCGATCCTTCGAAGAACATCGTTCGCGGTTTTCTCGCCTACGAGAAGCTCCTCGCTCACCACCCCGAGCTCAAGGGGCGGGTCCAGTTCTGGGCGTTCCTGCAGCCGTCTCGCCAGGACGTCGCCGCGTATCGAAACTACGTCCGGCGTGTGCGCCAGACGGTGCAGCGCATCAACGCGCAGTACGGCGCGAGCGGATGGCAGCCCATCAGGCTGGAGCTCGGCGAGAGCGTGCGCAAGGCCATGGCGGCGATGCGCAGCTTCGACGTGATGCTGGTCAACTCGGTGTATGACGGCTTGAACCTCGTCGCCAAGGAAGCAGCGCTCGTCAACCGTTCCAACGGGGTGATCGTGCTGTCCGAGAACGTCGGCGCTCACGAAGAGCTCCACCCGCACATCCTCTCGGTGAACCCGTTTGACATCGAAGCCACATCAAACGCGATGTACCAGGCGATCGTGATGGATGTCGAGGAGAAGCGGCGCCGCAACGATGCCGCTCGCGAAGCGGTGCGGACCAACGATATCGCTCGCTGGATCACGCGCCAGGTTCAGGACATTCGCGACCTGGCTGCCGCACCCGGTCTGCGCGCCGGCTAGAACCTCCCGGCAGGCGGTCCGAACCAGGCGGTCACCGCGTCAGCCAGACCCTCGCGAGTCTGTTCTCCCACCCACGCCACGTATCCGTCGGGCCGAATCAACACGGCGGCCGGACCACTGACCTCCCCGATCACCGGGAGCTCCCACGAGCCCGTGTACCTAGCGTCGATCGATCGAACGCGCTCGGCCCAAGGCGCGACGTCGTCATTCCCATCGGCCTCGGCCAGGTTGAGCAGCAGCGGGCGAGCGTCGTGCAGCAAGGTGAAGACCCGCACCGGCCCGTCTGCGGTCACGAGGTCGAGATCGGGCATTCGGCGTCCGAGCAGCGGATGTCCCTCGCCGAGGTCGTAGTGAATGGCGAGACCTGACATCTCGCCGGCCATTCGCTTGCGCGGCTGGTCCAAGTGGAGAAATTCGGCCACGACCTCGCCCAAAGCCTTCGTGCGGTCGTCCTGGCGGCGAAGCGCGACTTGCGCCATCGTGAGGCGCAGGATGCGGGCGGTGATCGGGTGCCGCTCGGCCTGGTAGGTGTCGAGGAGGCTGTCCGGCGAAACTCCCGTGATCACCTGGGCCAGCTTCCACCCCAGATTCACCGCATCGTGCACACCGAGATTGAGACCCTGCCCACCCATGGGGGGATGTATGTGTGCGGCGTCTCCGGCGAGCAGCACACGTCGCTCGCGGTAGGCAGCCGCCTGACGAGTCATGTCCGTGAATCTCGAGATGAAGATGGGGCTGTGGACGCCGTAATCGGTCCCGTAGACGGCGATCAGCGCTTCGCTCAGATCGCGCAGGCTGGGATGACTCTCGAGCTCGACCTGGCGCTCGGTCAGAACCACCCCGGCCAGCCTTCCCTCGTCCCATTTGGTGATGGCATGGATGCCGGTGGCGTCCTGGTGGAAACCCAGCTTCGGTTCCTCGGACATCTCGACCTCGGCGATCAGCCAGCTGATCGTCGGATCCCAGCCGGGAAATGCGATGCCTGTTGCTTTGCGCACAACGCTGCGTCCTCCGTCGCAGCCGACGAGATACTCAGCCCTCAGCGTCGAGTTGTCGGAGAGCTCGACGTCGACGCCGGAGCCGTCCTGGGCGAAGTCGACGACTTCACGTTCTCGATAGATCGGCACTCCCAGCTCGTCGACCCAGCCGAGGAGGATGCGCTCGATCTGGTTTTGCCCCATCGCGAGTCCGTAGTTGTGCCGGGTGGGAAAGTCGCTGATATCCAGCGGGATCATGTGGAAGCCCGCGACTTGAGCCACCTTTCCCTGCGAGAGGAATCGATCAGCGATTCCGCGCTGATCCAGGATCTCAATCGTCCTCGAGTGCAGGCCGCCCGCGCGGCGTCCAAAGACCTCCTGCTGGGCGCGTCGTCGCTCGACGATGGCGACATCGATCCCCGCGAGCGCCAACTCGCCCGCCAGCATCAGGCCGGTCGGGCCGCCGCCGGCGATCACGACCGCATGCCGGGTCATCACTTCGACGGGCAATTCTGTGGCACGACCCGGGTCTTGCCACAAGTCCCCCTACGCGATATATGTTGAGGGTGGGAAGGGGCCGTTCTCCGGCCCACAAATGAAAGGATCGCCCGGAGAGTTCCGGACGATCCAGAGAGGACTTCTTCTTGGCTCAGTAACCGCGGGGTCGCAAGCCGCCTGACCGCCGGGCCACCGTGATGTTGCGGTAGAAGATGATCGCGACTAGCCGTCCGACCGCCCAACCGAGAAGGGCGTAGACGAGGATCGCCAGCACGACCGACATCTCCAGCTGCGATTGCTCGTTGCCGATGGTCGGAAGGATGTTCTTGAACGGGGCGAGGAAAAAGGCCGTCACGTTGTAAACCCAGTTCGAGAACCCTGCCGTCGGGTTGGCCCCGAGCAGCTTGAGGATCATCCGGATGATCAGCAACCCGTCGATGACACCGAAAACCAAATAGACGAGCTGGACTGCACGCCAACCTGGGTTGAACGTGCTCACCACCTCAGACGAACCTGGTGCGACGCCGGGATTGACCACGTCTCGGTGCTCGATCACCCGGCCGGTCTCAGGATCGCGTTCGACATCGTCTCTGCGCTCCATGCTCCTTCTCCCTTTACATTTCCAAACTCGAGTCGAACTACGTACGGACTACAGAAGGAAACGCCCGGGTCCACAGCGGCACCCGGGCGCTTCAGGGGGAGGTAGGCGACTTAGATCACGGGAACCAGAGGGGAAGGTCTGAGATCAGCCTGTCCTGGTCGACGTCGGGATCCGACCCGGCGCTGAGCATGAACTGCCATGCAGTCCCGTGCTCGGGGCAGTGCGTGTTGTACGCCATGTCCCAACCAGGCAGGTTGGCCTTCGAGTAGTTGCCCCACAACGAGGCTTCGTAAGTCCAGATGTGCGAGTTGTTGGCGATCTCGGGCCGCGCGGTCACGGCGGCGCAGTAAGCCGTGGCGAACTCGGTTCCGGGTCCACCGTTGCCGTAGTAAGCGGGCACGTAGGTGGCGGAAGCGACCGCGTCATACCAGCCGGTGACAAATCCGCCATCCACGTTGGCCGCGCCGGGGCACGCGTCGCCCGGTGGCTCGATGTCGATCACGAGACCGACTCCCTTCGGGATGCCGAGGTTTTGCGCGGCGGCAACCGCTTCGAGTCCGTACTGATGTCCGGTGTCGTAGCCCGAAACGTTCGAGCAGTTGAAGTCGTCGTAGATGGGGAGGATGCCCATGTTGTGGTTGTGCGCAGCGGAAATTTCCGCGCTGCTGATCGCCGGGCAAATCGTCGGCGTCAAATAGCGGCCCCAGAAGTCGGGGGTGCCGAGTCGCGACGCCACCATCGGATAGAGCCCGGTCCCGCCGCCCGGATCGTCGGTGAACGACTTGCAAGAGTCGACGCCCCACATCATCCGCGACGTGTGGATGGACGGCTTGATGAGCGGTGACTGCGCCTGGATGTTGACGAGCTTGGCCGGCCCTGTGACTTTCTTCAGCAGCTGGCCCAGCGTTCCGCCGTTCGCGTTGGGCACCAATCCAATTGCGGCGCTGAACGACGGCAATCGGTCGGTGATGGTCAGGTCGGCGGTGCACGTGCTGCCGTTCTTGCACACAGGCGCGACCAGCTGCCCGTGGTCGTCGAAGATGCCCATGCTCCAGGGCGTGTGTGTGAGGTCCGTGTTCGCCGTCGCGACGACATGAACCACACCGCCGGCTGAACCGCTGTTGCTGACGGCGTAGACCGCGGCCGAGAGCCAGGTCACAGTGAAGGTGTCGGTCTGTGCGACCACCTTGTCTGCCGGAGGCGCCTCGGTGCTCGGAGCGGAGATGACGGCCACGAATGTGCGCCAACCTCCGTTCGGCTGGCTCAGCGTGGTGCTGCACGTGTTGCCGCTCGCGCAATAAGTCAGCCGGCTGTGCGCGGGTGCGTCATAGATCTGCAGCAACCAGCCGGTCTTGTCGACCGGAATGGTCGACGATGCGGTGATCGTCACGGACTGTCCTGGGCCGACCGCCTTGCTGGTGGCGGAAAACGTGACTGCGATCCAGCTCGCCTGGACGGCATTAGAGGTGATGACCGTCGATCCGGCAGGAACTGTGCTGGTTGGAGAGCTGACGAAAGCGGTGAAGGAGTGCACGCCCGAGTTCGCGGCGTAGGCAACCGAGCACTGGCTGCCCTGCAAGCACAGTCCGACTTGCTTGCCGGCGGTGAGGTCGAAGATTTCGATCGCGTTTCCAGTGCCGGTGACAGGCGCGTCCGCGGTCGCGGTCAGAACCAGGCTGTGCCCAGGCATCGCGGTGCTGTGGTCGATGCTGAGGATCAGGCCGTGAACTGGCGCCGGCTGCGCCATCGGATCGGGAACGCTTGGCTCGACGACCGGCGCGGAGGCAGATCCACCTTTAGATCCCGC
>DATLKH010000251.1:0-1768 GCA_035538475.1 Candidatus Dormiibacterota bacterium
AGCCGATCGAGTCTCACGCCCGTCCAGACCTGGGTCGAATAGAAACCGCCCGTGCAGTCGAGTGTGGCGGTCAGCTGATCGTCGAAAGCTACGAGGTCCTGGTAAGTCATCTCTCTACCGTCGACACTCAGGCGCCACATGCCCGCGTCGATTTCAGGAATCGGATCCAGAATCCATGAGCTGACCGGCATCAGCTCGGGTTGAAACGAGCCCGATTCGTATGAACCGGTGAAGCGCCTGGCCGCGCCAGGTAACCCAGTCGCTCGAACGACCAGCTCAGTCGCGGCGTAGGTTGCGGTCGCTCCGGAAATCACCAGCCCGCCCCGCAAGAAGTTGCGCCGCGAGAGATCGGTGGTGCGGAGACGGATCCGCCGCGCCGCGATGTGCCAGATCGCGAGCGGAGCCGCCGCAATCGCTGCGCCGACGTGCACGTCCATCGCGGTGATCGGTCCGACGGCCAGCAGCACTCCACTGCTGTGCGCGAGGCCGGCGGCGAGCGATGCCAGGACCAGAACGCTGAAGACGATCGACAGCCAGCGGGCGGCCCGCGGCCGGTTGAGTCCGCGCCGCGCGACCATCGACTTCCACGGCAGCAGCAGCAAAATCGCGAAACCGCTTACGGCGTGGATGAGAAGCGATGTTCTCGCTGCGGACGTGGCGAAGGCGAAGGCCAGCCAGCCGGTCAGGAAGGCCGCGCACAAGAACGCCAGCAATGCGATGTTCGTCTTGGCGCCGCGTCTGGTCACCGGCTCTCCCCAACCGGAACGGTATCAGCGCCGAGGCGTGAGTGCGGTTTGCGCCCTCACCACCCCGCTTTCCTTCAGTTCTTGTGCTCGATCTCGTACTTGATGTGAGTCACGCGCCCCGACCCGTTGACTCCGACCGGCTTGAATTTCGGATCACCCACATTCTCGAACAGCCTTTCACCCCGGCCGAGCAGTACGGGCGCGACGTGCAGTGTCAGCTCGTCGATCAGATCCGCATGCAGGAACTGCTGGATCGTATTGGCTCCGCCCGCAATGCTGACGTCCTTTTCGCCGGCAGCTGTCCGGGCAAGTCCCAGGGCGTGCTCGACACCCTCAGTCACGAAGTTGAACGTGGTGCCGCCCTGCATGGGCAGCGGCGCGCGAGGGTGATGCGTCAAAACGAAAACGGGTACGTGGTACGGCGGATCGTCGCCCCACCATCCTTTCCAATCCAGGTCCCACTCACCGCGGCCGGGAGTGAACATGTTGCGACCCATGATGTAGGCGCCGACATTCGCATTGATGCCGGCGACCGCATCGGAGTCGGAGCCCTGCTCGCCACCAGCCTCTCCCTGCATCGCATGCCACGCCGCGGTCTCGAACACCCATTCATGGAGGCGCAGGCCGCCCTCACCGATTGGGTTCTCGAGACTTTGATTTGGTCCGGCGACGAAGCCGTCGACGGAAATTGAGATCTGGGACTTGACTCGGCTCATCGCCCAATCATGGCCTGTTCGCGCTACGTAACCACGACCATGACCTGGTACATCCCCTCCGCGCCCACGCACCGCCTTGCCTCACCGCAGCTGAAACGGGTCGCGCTCACCGTCGCTGAACCTTGCTTCATCGCCTTGAAAATCGCGCTCGTGGTGCCGCAGCCCATTCCCGGGAAGCAGCTGCCTCTGGGCGCGGGCGTCGTCACCTGCTCGCCCTGCTGCTGGAGCACCGCAGCATCCGAGCTGCCGGAGAATGTCCAGAAAGTGGTGTTGAGCGTTATCCGTACTGTGTCGCCGGTGTGAGCT
>DATLKH010000252.1:0-5044 GCA_035538475.1 Candidatus Dormiibacterota bacterium
TCCCGGCCGTGAGAGTCGAACTGGGCGTCGGCGTGCCCGCGGTCGTGGAGATGGCCCGGACGATGGGTGCACCGCCATGGCAGCAGCGGCCGGATGGCACTTTCACGAACGATGACCCGCTCAACGGCTTCGGTCCATCGCTGACGCTGGGTGGCTACGGCGAAACTCCGCTGCAGATGGCGACCGGCGCCTCAGTGCTCGCCTCCGGCGGGGTACTCCACCAGCCGTTCGCCGTTTTGCGCATCGATCAAGAGGGCAAGGCGATCTACAAGCACGCGGAGGACGGGAAGCAAGTGCTCGATCCGAAGGTCGCCTTCATCATGGCCACGATGCTGTCCAAGGATTCGAACCGCTCCCTGATTTTCGGCCGCAACTCGCAGCTCGTGATTCCTGGCTGGCAGGTGGCCGCGAAGACCGGAACCTCGGACAGCTTCGCGGATGCCTGGACCATCGGCTACACGCCTCGCATCGCGGTGGCGGTGTGGATGGGCAACCCTGACTGGAGAGTCAAGATGAGCCAGGGCTCAGACAGCTATTACGTCGCTGTTCCGGCCTGGCACGCCTTCCTGTCTCAAGCCCTGCCGACTCTGGGCCCGCAAGTCTGGTACGAGCAACCTGCCGGTGTTGTTTCCGCGTGGAACAACTTCTATTTCGCCGGAACGCAGCCCACGTCACCGCCACAGTCCGGTTCCGCCACAGGCAACGGCGAGCAAAAGAAGCACGGCGGCGGCGGGGGCGGTGGTGGTGGCGGCGGCGGGGACGGCGGATAGCCCCAGTAACCCACCTCTGTAGTCCATGGCAGGGCCGCCTCGAATCTGAAGGCGGGCCAACAGGGGGGTTGAGGATTATGCGCGGACTGAAGCTCGCGTTGTTGGCTGCGGGTGTTCTCGCTTTGGTGAACGGCATGATCGTTTCTCAGGCGTCAAGCGGACCGTTCGTGGCCAAATTCAATTCAGTCCAGACGGTGGCGTCGACTGTGCCCAAGAACGGCGACGTCAATCCATACGGCCTGGTGGTAGTGCCTACGTCGAGCTCTCGGCTCACGGCCGGGAATGCGCTGGTCAGCAACTTCAACGGACGTCGCAACCTGCAGGGCACCGGCAGCACCATCGTCCAGGTCTCGCCTTCTGGGTCGGTCAGCCTCTTCGCAAGCCTCGATCCCAACAAACTGCCCGGCAGCTGCCCCGGAGGCGTTGGTCTGACCACCGCGCTCGCCGTCCTCCGCAGTGGCTGGGTGATCGTGGGATCGCTGCCGACCAAAGACGGTACCTCTGCGACGATGCAAGCCGGATGCCTGATCGTGATCGATCACAACGGCGCTCCGGTCGAGACGATCAGCGGCGGACCGATCAACGGACCGTGGGATATGACCGCACTCGACAACGGATCGAGCGCCACTCTATTCGTCACCAACGTGCTCAATGGCACCGTGGCGGCCGGCCCGAACATCGTCAACGGCGGAACCGTGGTCCGGATCCAGCTCAGCCTCGACGGGGCGGTTCCATCGGTCGCATCCGAAAACGTCATCGGAACCGGCTTTGCGGAGCGGACGGATCCGTCGGCTCTCGTCGTCGGGCCGACCGGTGTGGGCTTGGCGCGAGACGGGACGCTTTACGTCAACGACAGCGTCAACAGCCGCATCGTGTCGATTCCAAATGCGATTGCTCGTTCTGGACCGACGTCGGGATCGTTGGTTTCGGCCGGCATGAATTTGAATGATCCGTTGGGCATGGCAATCGCGCCGAACGGCGACATCCTCACGGTCAATGGAGGCGACGGCAACCTCGTGGAAACGACTCCATCGGGATCTCAGGTCGCGGTCAAGATGCTCGACACGAGCCCCGCGCCGCCTGGCCCCAACGGGAACGGAACTCTTTTCGGCGTCGCGGTCAACGCAGCGAAAAATGGAGTGCTCTTCGTGGACGATGGAACGAATACGCTGAACGTCCTCCAGTAAATCCGTTCAGGCGAAGCGGAGGGTCGCGGCTTTTTAACGCGAGTGTGCCGTCAGCGTGGCATCGGCGGAAGTCGAAACAACGCCGGCAATACACTCGCCGGCCGCGAATACTGGACTACGGGTTACGCAATCGTCAGGCGCCCTTCTCGACGACTCGATCCTCTTCCAGTGCATAGGCCACCGCCTGCTCGAGGGTCATAGCCTTCCCTTCTGCAAGCGCTGACTGCTCCTCTTGCGAAAGGTCTTCTCGGACCTGCCAGCCTTCGACCAAGCCGACCAACGATCCAAGTCCGGTGCCGCTCGACGCCTCCTGCCCCGCGGCCGCCCCGGCGAGGCGTGCTGCGCGCAAGGCATCGCCCTCACGCCGAGCCACCTCGGCCAAGCTGGTCAGGACCAGAACCGCACCACTGACGTCTTCCGCGGCGGCGAAGATCTCGAGCGCCTCCCTTTCCCTCAACCTGGCCGCCTCGACGTCATTCATCCTCAGATAGATCGACCCGCGCACGAAAACGGCCCATCCAAGACCGAATCGATCGCCTTGCTGCCGGAAGAGCTTGATGGCTTCGTCGATGGCCACGATCGCCTCAGGAAAGTCTTCGAGCTTGTAGTGGATCTGGCCGAGCGCCCAAAGACAGCGCGCAATTCCATGCTCATCGTCGAGCCTTCGATAGATCGACAAAGCTTCGTCGAGGAGGTCGCGTGCGCGGGGCAGGTCGGTTCGGCCCACATTCCGCGGGAACGAGGCGTTGTACAGAGCATTTGCCAGCGCGCGTTCATCACCCGCTGGTCGGGTCAGCTCCAGCGCTTCGTCGTAATAAACCTGCGCGGCATCCATCTCGCCCTGCCAGTACGCAACCCCGCCTGCGGCCTCGAGCGCCCTCGCCCTGTCGGCCGGATGATCGCCGGTTCCCGGTAGGCCGAGAATGGCGTCGAGCCTCGCGCGCCCCTCGCGCAGATGTCCACGCATCTGCCAGAAACGCCAGAAGGCGGCGCCGAGACAGAGCGCGCGGTCTGCAACGCCGTGTGCGACCGACCAGTCAAAGGCGACCCGGAAGTTGTCGTGGTCCAGCTCGAGGCGGTCCAGCCATTTCTTCTGCTGAGAGCCGAAGAGATTGCCGGCGGCCGCTTCGGCCAGCGCCTGATAGGCCGCCGCATGGCGGCTCTTGATCTCGTCCGCCTCGCCGCTCCCGGTCAATCGCTCGCCGGCGTATTCGCGAATCACCTGCAGCATGAGCAATCTCGGTTCGTCGAAATCCGGCAAAGCGCGGAGCAGGCTCTGGTCAGCCAGTTCGTCGAGTCCCGTGAGCACGTCGACACCCAGCTCCGACGCCGGACCGCAGACGGCCTCCGCCTGCTCGAGGCTGGCCCCCCGCGCGAAAACGGAAAAGCGCCTGAACAGGCGCTTGAGCGGTTCGTCGAGCAGGTCGTAGCTCCACGCGATCGCGCCCTCCAATGTCTGCTGACGGCCGGGCACATCGCGTGAGCCTGTGCCAAGCACGCTCACCCCGGTGCCGAGCCGCGTGAGGAGCGCTTGCGGGCTGAACAGCTTGACTCGTGCGGCCGCCAGCTCGATCGCAAGCGGTAGACCGTCCAACCGCTCGCAGATGCCGGCGATCGCGGGCGCATTGTCGTTGGTGACCTCGAAGTCATGCCGTGCCGCAACCGCGCGCTCGATGAAGAGCTTTACCGCATCGAACTGAGAGAGCGCCGCCAGCGAAGGCAGAGTCTTCAGGTCAGGCGTGCGCAGGGGCGCAACCGCGAGCTCGTGCTCTCCGTACACATGCAGGACGGCACGACTGCTGACCACGCACTTCAGGTCGGGAATGGCACGGAGCAGGTCCGACACCACAGGCGCCCCTTTGGGCAGGAGCTGCTCGAGGTTGTCGAGCACGAGAAGCACCCTTTTGCCGCCCAAATAATCCACCACGGCGTCGAACGGGAGCCGGTTGCCCGCCACCGGTATGCCGATGACCTGGGCGATGACCGATGCCACCAGTGTTGGATCGCTGACCGCGGACAGAGGCACGAAGTACACGCCGTCTGGAAACTGCTGCACCGCATCGGCGGCGATCTGCAGGCTGAGACGTGTTTTGCCGATGCCGCCTGGACCGGTGAGGGTCAACAGACGTGTTTGTTTGAGGATTCGTTCCGATTCCGCCACCATGTCCTCACGGCCGACAAAGCTGGTCAGCTGAGTGGGCAGGTTGTTGGGCGTCGAGTCGATCGTGCGCAGGGGCGGGAACGTGCTCGGCGCGCCGGCGATGACAAGCTGAAACAGACGCTCGGGCCGAGCCAGGTCCTTCAAGCGGTGCAGGCCGAGGTCGCGCAGGCCCAGGTCGGAAGGCAGGCTCGACTCGACCAGCGATCTCGTGGCGTCCGAGACCACGACCTGCCCTCCGTGCGCCGAGGCCGCAACCCTAGCCGCGTGGTGGACGTCGATCCCGATGTACTCCTCACCGACCAGAGGCGCTTCTCCGGTGTGGAGACCGATGCGCACGCGGATCGCCTTTCCGTCTGGCCAGGTTGAGCGTGAGAGATCGCGCTGCGCTTTCGCGGCGGCGCCGCAAGCATCTAGCGCGCTCTTGAAAACGCAGAAAAACGAGTCGCCTTCCGTTCTGAGCTCACGGCCGTCGTTGCTCTTGAAGGCATCGCGCAGGATTTCGTGATGCGCGACCTGAGCCTCGACGTATCGCTCGCCGAGTTCCTGCATCAGCCTCGTCGAGCCCTCGATGTCGGTGAACAGAAACGTCACCGTCCCGGTGGGCAGGCTCATCTAGCCAGAGTCCGTTGAAGCGCCGGCGACGGCCGGAGACTCGGCGGGCGCGGCGGCGCTAGGCACCGCTGCCTTTTTGGCGACGTCGTTGCGAATCCCAACGGCATTGATCAGCGCGCCCACCAGCAGCATCGCGGCGCCCACGAGCATCGCGAGGTGGAATGAATTGGTCGAAGCTTCGCGCACAACCGCTGCAATGGTCGGGTCGGCCGGCGTGTTGAGCGGACTGACGCGCGCACGAAAAGATTCGGACGACACGTCGACGCCGACCAGGCGCGACGCAAGCTGACTGTAGAAGCTTGCGGTCAGGAAAA
>DATLKH010000253.1:0-3016 GCA_035538475.1 Candidatus Dormiibacterota bacterium
CCTCGCAAACGACTGGAAATCAAATCCAGCTTTTCCTGCAGCGTCCACGTTCTCCCATGCACCACCACCGGACGGGGCGGAATCCGCGAGAGGACGGAATTGAACGCGACTACGAGCAGGTCGACGTCGAGCGGCTCTTCCTGGCCGCCTGCCTGGAGGGGCCTGGCCGGCGGCGGAAATGAAAAAGTCTCCTGCTGCGCCCGCTCCAGCAGCTCACCTGCGATCTCTTTGTAGGCGCGGTATTCCTCGAGCCGCTGGCGGACTTCGTCCTCCCAACCCAGAAGCTCGGTCTCCTCTTCTGTCGGCTCTTCGCCAGGAAGCAAGCGAATCGACTTGAGGAGCAGTAGACGGGCGGCCATCCACAAGAACTCGGCCATCTCCTGCGTGTCGGCCGCCTCACGGGCGGCGAGCTCGGCGAGATACGCGTCGGTGACGTTGGATAGAGAGACTTTGAAGATGTCGACCTCTTCGCGCTCGACAAGCGCGAGGAGAAGTTCGAGTGGGCCTTCGAAGACCGGGGTCCTGACGTCGAGTCTCACGGTCGGCCCCGCGGCCGGGGATTCCACGACGCGCAAGCCTAACGCAGATGCTCGACAGGCTGGACTTTCACGTGCGTCACTTCGGAACCAGCGGCCTGCCCCAGCCGAGCTTGTCGGCGAGACGCTGATAGAAGGTTTCGGCAGGACCGAAGCGCACGACTTTCAATCGCTGCGGATGCGAGCCGCAGCGCACCTGGTCGCCTGGCTCGACGGTTGTGGACCGCCTCGCCCCGTCGACTGTCATCTCGGCCGGGCCGCGCAGCACTTTCAAGTTGATGTCCTGGCCGGGTGGAAAAACAATCGGCCTCACAGTCAACGCGAATGGGCTCAACGGCACGAGCAGGAGGTCACTCAAAGTCGGCTCGAGAATCGGGCCGCCGCTGGCGAGTGCGTACGCGGTCGAGCCGCTGGCGGTGGCGACGATCGCCCCGTCCGCATCGATCACGCCAACGCGCTGGCCGCCGACGTCGATTTCCAACCGCAAGATTCGCGCCTCGCCCGAGTGATCGACGACGACCTCGTTCAGACCGATGGCCTCTGAGATGTTCTGCCCACCTCTGATCAGCGTGACCTGCAGCATGGTTCGCTCTTCGATCCGATAGTCACCCTCGAGATATCTCTTGATTCCCTCGTTCATCTGGCCGGCGTCGATCTCCGTCAGGAAGCCGAGCCGGCCGTGATTCACGCCCAGAACCGGGATGCCACGCGGTGCGGCGAGTCGAGCCCCCGCGAGAAACGTGCCGTCGCCTCCGAGCGTGACGAGAAGGTCCGTGTTGCTCAGGTGCCCGGAGGTGACCTCAGATGGGTCCTCGCGCTGGACTTCGACGCAAAGGTGGCCGGATGGACCGATGGACTGCAGGGCGTCGTCGACCACCGCCTGGTCCACGCCCTGGCCGCGAAGGATGCAGATCTTCATCGCGGCACCAAGTGGAAGAAGATCTCGCGGTTGCCCTCAGCCCCGGTCACCTGGGAGGGCGCTTGGGCAACCGCTGAATACCCGTTTGAGACACACCAGTCGCGAAATCGATCGACCGCGGCGTCGATGGCGGACTGGTCGCGCACGATTCCGCCTTTCCCCACCTCCGCGCGCCCCACTTCGAACTGGGGCTTGAAAAGCGCAACGACCTCGGCGCGTGGCGCTGCTCTGCGCACCGCGGGCAGAACCTTTTCCAGGCTGATGAAGGACACGTCGACCACCACGAGGCTGATCGGTTCTGGAAATGATTCAAGGTCCCGCGCGTTGACCTTTTCCATCAGCACCACGCGCGGATCTTGACGCAGCCGCCAGTGCATGATTCCGCGGCCGACGTCCACGGCGTAAACCCTGGCCGCCCCGCGACGGAGCAGAACGTCGGTGAAGCCGCCGGTCGATGCCCCGATGTCCGCACAGATCCGGCCGTGTGGGTCGACTGCGAACTCCTCCAACGCCGGTCCGAGCTTCAGTGCTCCGCGGCTCGCGAACGCAGGCTGTGAGTCGACCTCGATGGCCGCGTCCTCGGCGACCGTGCGGCTCGGGGTGCGCACTGTTTCCCCGGCGACCCGGACTTTGCCCGCGAGGATCAGCGCCTGGGCGCGCTCACGCGACTCCGCGAGCCCGATCTGGGTCACCAGAACGTCGAGTCGAGGCATCACCTGGCCGGGAGAATCAGCCCGACCGCGACGCCCAGCACGGCGCCGACCAAGACTTCGACCGGCGTGTGCCCGAGCAGCTCGCGGAGCCGTTCTTCCTGCACGCCACGCATGTGAACGAGATCTTCGACCAGGCGGTTCAAGACCTCGGCCTGACGGCCGGCGGCGCGGCGCAGCCCGGCGGCGTCGTACATGACCACGAACGAGAAGATAAGCGCGATCGCGAAGGCTGCGGAAGTCAGACCGGCATATTTACCGATCGCCGTCGTCAGTCCCATGACGATCGCGCTGTGGCTGCTCGGCATGCCCCCGGTCTCGGCGAGCACGCGAAGGTTCAGGCGCCGCTGCCTCACCGACGTGAACGTGACCTTGGCCACCTGCGCGATCGCCCAGGCCACTAAAGGAGCGAGAAGGAACTTCACTCAGCGAGAGATTGTGCGGTTTTCTCGGCTCGAGCCTTCAATTCGCCCAGTCGCGAACGCGCTTGATCGAGCAGGCGCAGCGCGCGTTCATGCGCCGCCACGAGCTCCTCCAGTGGAGCGGTACCGCCCGCGAGCAGCGAGATGGTCGATTCGAGCTTGACCAGGAGCTCGTCGAGATCTTCCGTGCCGGCAGCTTTCATGTGGCGGTCGCCGCCACGCGACCAAGGATGCCGTTGACGAATCGGCCCGACTCTTCTCCTGAAAAGGTCTTGGCAAGCTCGATCGATTCGTTGATCGCAGCCTTGGTGGGCACGCTGCGGTCGATCGCGATCTCGTAGATCGCGATCCGCAAGATGATCCGATCGACCTTCGCCATCTGATCGAGCTTCCAGTGCTCGGACGCCTCACTCAACATGGCGTCCAATC
>DATLKH010000254.1:0-1914 GCA_035538475.1 Candidatus Dormiibacterota bacterium
AGGCGGACGCGCTCGTGGAAATGAGTACCAGGGTCCTCGACAGCGGTAGCCTGCCTCACGCCGCGAGGCAGCGACCACATCTCCAAGTAACGACCACGCTGGAAACACTCTGCGGCAAGCCCGGCGCGCCCGCAGCAGACATGGAATTCTCCGAACCCATATCGTCGGTGACGGTGCAGCGCCTCGCCTGCGATTCGTCGATTGCCCGAGTCATCTTCGGTCCGGGAAACGTTGTGATCGATGCTGGGCGCGAAAGGCGGGTCGTCTCGCGGCAGGCACGGCGCGCGCTCGACGCACGCGACCGTCACTGCCGCTGGCCCGGCTGTGAGCGACCGGCCGGATGGAGTGCCGCACACCACCTGGTCCATTGGACCGCTGGAGGTCTTACCGATCTCTCCAACCTAATCCTGCTCTGTCATCGCCATCACTGGGCAGTGCATGAGGGCGGATGGAAACTGGCGCGCGGCAGCGACGACCGGCTGCTCGCGATACCTCCGACCTGGGACTACTTTCACCGCGCCCGAGCTCCCGACGAAACCGACGCGGCCTAAGCCGCCGCCAGCGCGGTAACCGCTCAGCCTCTGACGATGATCTTGACGGCGTCGACGATGAACTGGACGGCGATGGCCGACAACAGCAAGCCGAGCACGCGGGTCAGCAGCTGAATCACCGAGGGGCGAAGCACGCGTGCGATCTGGTCAGCGAGCAAGAGGCCGACCGCGACCAGGATGACCACCGCGGCGATGGCAAGCACGATGGCGAGCAGGCCCGTGGCATCGGAATATCGGCGCGTCAGTACCATGACAGCCGCGATCGCACCAGGCCCGGCGAGCAGCGGTGTCGCCAGCGGCACGAACGCAATGTTGGCGGTGTCGGGCTGCGAAAGCTCATCGCCGCGGAGCATCTGCAGAGCGACGAGCAGGAGCAGCAAGCCGCCGGCAATGGTCAGGCTCTCGACCGAGACGTGAAGGAAATCGAGGACGAGCCGCCCGAACAGGGCGAAGCCCAGGACGAGCAGGCCGGCGACGGCCGCGGCCTGAAGCGCGGCCTGGCGGCGCTCCCTTGCCGGCCGTCCCGCGGTAAGGACGATGAAGGTTGGTGCGCTGCCGAGCGGATCCATGATGACGGCCAGGGTGATGAAGGCTTCGGCAAACGCCCGCCAGTTCATTGCGGACAGCCTACCCCGAGCAAAGTTACGATGCAGCCCCGCGCAAAGCTACGATGGTCTCTGACCGATGGCTCGCCTCCCGCAGGACCGGCTCTGGAAGATCGCGGAGAGTGATGAGGTGCAGATCGAGACGCGTCGCGACGCGAAGTCGCCGGCGCACCGGACCACCATCTGGATCGTCCCCGCCAAAGATGGCATCTACGTTCGTTCAGTCAATGGCAAGCGTGCGCGATGGTGGCAGGAGGCCACGGCGAATCCGCAGGTCACGATCCATGTCGGCCGTGAAAAGGTCGATGCCCATGTCGAGCTGGAGAAGAATCCGTCGGTGTTCAAGGAAGTCAGCGAGGCCTACCGCGAGAAGTACAACGAGCGCTGGCCAGGGGACACCGATTCGATGGTGCGGCACGACGTGCTCGACACAACCCTGCGGTTGAGCGAGATTCGCTGAGGAGGAAGAGATGGCCGACGACGCGCTGCAACGCATCGCGAAGAAGTACGACGAGATCGACATCGAGACGCGCCGCGACGCCAGATCGCCGTTGCATCGGACGACCATTTGGATCGTCCCTACCGCCCAGGGCGCGGCGGTTCGTTCGTACAAAGGCAAGCGCGGCCGCTGGTGGCAAGAAGCGACCGCCAACAAGAAGGTCACGATTCGCGCCGGACGGCGCAAGCTTCAAGCTCGCGCCGAGCCCGTGAGAAGCGCGGGTGGGATCCGCGAGGTCAGCGCCGCCTATCGGGAAAAG
>DATLKH010000255.1:0-1817 GCA_035538475.1 Candidatus Dormiibacterota bacterium
CTGATCGTGTTCGCCTGGTTCGTTCACTGACGGGACGGAGGATGCGGATGGTCAGACGCCCAGATGACATGAATGCGTTCGAGTTCGCGGTAGTAGCCGGCCTTCGCGCCGCGCAGCTGCACCGCGGGTGCACACCACGCGTCGACGGCTCGCCGAAGCTTGCGGTCACAGCTCAGCACGAAGTGGCGAAGCGGAAAGTGGTGGATCCCACACGCGGCGCATCGGTTGTCATCGGCGAGCGCCGCCGTCCTGCTCTGGAGAGGCCGTGAGTTCGTCCCATTTTCGCGACGGCGTCGGAACCGCCGCGCGCACCACAGACCCGCGGATCCCAACCTCCTGTCCCGCCTGCCGGTCGCCATCGATTACGACGACGGCGCGAACCCCTGACGAGAACACGTATTGGCGGTGCACGACATGCGGCGAAGTCTGGAACGGGTCTCGACGCAACGCCGATCGGCCCCGGGTCCCGACCTGGCGCGACGTGCGGTGACGATGTCTGGAACCGCATTCCCGACGAGGCCGTGTGACGTCGCACGGCTGACGGTGTCCGAATTCACGTGCGAACTGGACCTCGATGCGACCGTCTCGTTCGACCGTGTCTGCGGGCGCTTCCTGGATGACGCCAACCGTGCGCTGGTCTGGTTCATCCGGTTTCATGCGCTGACCGCGTGGCGCGAACGCGGCGACATGGCGACGTGGCTGGACGCCAATCCGTCACGGGTTGCCGACGCGTGCGAGGTCGCGGCGAGCTTCGAGCTGAATCACGACTGGGAATTCGACGCGGAAACGTTCCGTTCGGCGGTCGAGTCGGTCGTACGCCAGGTCCGCTGATCCTCGCGCCCGGAACCCGCACGCGCTCGATTGTCTGGCGAGCGTCTGGCTGCTGCTAGAAACATGCTGACATTGTCGTCACACACGGTGTCCGGATCGGCGTCGTTGGCGCCCAAACGCGACCCAGCTTCCACCGCGAGTTGGCAAAATTCCGATTGAGACCAGAGGTGCTCCTGTTCAGGACCGCCTTCTGAGCTGTCCTGCGATGGTAGAATGAACCGGTTCGGCCTGCCCGAACACTTTTCCCAGCGACTAATGCCCCACGCTCACGCGGTTCAGCGCGCAGAGCGTTAGCCCTCCCGAAGGCCGCTCTCGAATACTCCTCCGACGATCGGCCGCGATCGAACGAGTCGAACCGCGCCATCGTCGAGGCAATCCGTTTACAGCGGAGAAGCACATGTTGTACGAAATGGTCACGGTGCACCGCGACGACATCATCAGGCGGTGTCGGCAGAGAGTTGCGGCGAGGTCGATACCGCCGGCCACGCCACCGAAGCCTGAGCCACGGCGTGCCGATGTTCTTCGATCAACTGCTCGAGGCCCGGCGGTCGGGGCGCATCGGGAGCGCCGAGATCGGCAGGAGTGCGGGCCAGCACGGACACGACGTCTTGGTCCAGGACCTGGCGGTCTCGCACGTCGTGCACGACTACGGTGACATCTGCCAGACCATCACTGAGCTGGCGATCGAAATGCACGCGCCGATTAGCGCGGACGACTTTCGGATCCTGAATCGATGTCTCGATGAGGCGATCACGAGCGCTGTGACGACGTATTCCCACGAACATCAGCAGGCGCACTCGCGAAATGCGACGGCCCTTGAGAATGAGCGCATGGGGTTCCTCGTCCACGAACTGCGGAACCTCGTCAACATCGCGGTCGTCGCGTTCGGAGTTCTCAAAACCGGCAACGCTGACGGGGGGACGGACCGGGGCTGTCCTGAGTCGCAGCCTCATCGGCCTCCGAGATCTCATCGCGCGGTCGCTCGA
>DATLKH010000256.1:0-2179 GCA_035538475.1 Candidatus Dormiibacterota bacterium
TGTGACTGATGACGCCGACGTTCTCCAGCGCCTGGTTCTGCAACCCGGTGCCGATGTCGCCCACGACCCCCGCGATCCATCCCATCAACCATGCGACCAACGCGATGACGCCAGCTGTGATCCCGGACAACCGCGTCGAAAGCAGTAGGCCCAGGGAAAGCAAGACCAATCCTTCGGCGGCCACGAACAAGGTCAGCTCGACTGGATGGGGAGGCAGATAGCCGGTCGCCCAGTCCACGGCGATGAGCTCGAAGAACGCCGCCCCTGCCGCGAAGACGCTGACCAGCACGCCAAGCCCCAGCCACTTGCCGATCACGACTTCGCTGCGCCGCAGCGGGCGCGCCAGCATCGAGAGCAGCAGTCCGCTCTCGACCTCGCTCGAGATCAGTGGCCCGGCGACGACCGCCGCGCTCAACGCGAGCACGCCGCTGAACATGAACACGACCACGATCAGCAGCTGCGAGGTGATCAATGCGACCTGGTCCGGCGGCAATGCCGAGCCATCGCTTCGAGTGACGGTCGTGATCTTGTGAAACCCCCACGCCGAAAAGCCGACCACGATCAACGTCAGCACGAGAAGCGCGAGCAACAGCCGCCGTCGCGATGTCTCCTGCACGGTCAGTCGTGCGATTACGAGAAACGGAGGCAGATTCACTTCTCCTCCTCCTCGAGCAGCTGCAGGAATCGGTCCTCGAGCGTCTGGTGGCGAGGCGCCACCTCGTAAACGCGACCGCCCATCTCGACGATCTGCGCGACAAGCTCCGGCACGCGGTCGGCGTCGAGGTTGCTGAACGTCAGCTGATCGCCTTCGTCGTCGATCTTGCCGAAGCTCAGGAGCTTGTTCTTGTCCGCTTGCGCCAGCCCGCTGACACGCACGCGCACTGCAGTGCCGCCGAGCAGGTCGTCCATCGTGCCTTCGGCGATCACGCGGCCGTGGTCGACGACGGCAACGCGGTCGCACACCTGCTCCACCTCGCTGAGGAGGTGCGAGTTGAGAAACACCGCCGTGCCTCGCGCCGCGAGGCCACGGATGATCTCGCGCACATCGTGGCGACCCACGGGATCCAGCGCAGATGTGGGCTCATCCAGGAAGACGAGCTCGGGTTCGCCCAGCAACGCCGCGCCCAGGCCGAGCCGCTGCTGCATTCCCTTCGAGAAAGTGCTGACCCGGTCGCCGGCACGCTCGCTCAGTCCGACGGTCTCGAGCACAGTGTTGATCTCGTCCTTCCAGCTCGAGCGCGGCAGAGGCGCAAGCTCGCAGTGCAGCGCCAGCACTTCGGCCGCCGACAGCCAGCCCTGGTAGCGAAACAGCTCGGGCAGGTAGCCGATGCGGCGCCGCGTCTCGAGGTCGCCGACAGGGCGGCCCAGCAACCAGCCCTCACCGGAAGTCGGCGCCAGCAGCCCTAGCAGCAGCTTGACCGCCGTGGTTTTGCCCGCGCCGTTGGGCCCGAGGAATCCGAACACCTCTCCGCGCGGCACGGTCATAGTCAGGCCTGCCAGCGCGACCGTCTGGCCGAACCTCTTGGTCAGCTCGACGGTCTTGACCGCAGGTGTGCCGGAGGCCTCCCGTTGCGGGGAGGCCTCGCGCTTTTCCTCTACTGCCTCTGCCAACTCGCTCAGGCTAAACGCCCTGCGGGTTCAGAGGGTTTTGGCGATGTTGACCGCGTCGTCGCGCTTGATCGAACCTGCCACGACGTAAACGTATCCGTCCTTGCCGACCCAGACGACTCCGCCGCCCGTGCCGGTGTTGTCGCCGAGCGCCACGCCGTTGGCGCCGTTGATCGAGACCTGCGTCGAGGTCGTGTAGCCAACAGGCACCGGGATGATCAGCGTGCTGCTCGGGTTCTGGATTCCGCGAATTGCGGTCTTCAGGTCAGGCGACAGGCCCGGGATGGTGAGGATGTAGTCCTCCAGGTCCTTGGTTGAGACCTGCGTCGAGGTGACCACCGGAGCGGCCGACTTGCCGATGATGAGCTGCGGCAGGTTGACCTCGTTCGCGCTGGTGCTCTGCTTGTTCATGTCGCCGTAGATCTCACCCACCGCGGGACCCACGGTGACCGTCAGCGTCGCTCCGTCCATGCCCTTGGGCAGCTTCGGCAGCGCCTTACCCGTGCTGGCCGCAGCGGCGGCAGCTTTGCTCGCGCTGAAGGTGAAGGTGGCGACGGCCTGGCTCATCCCA